>DATDFM010000223.1:0-58986 GCA_036522635.1 Candidatus Udaeobacter sp.
CGGCGTACTTCGCCACACGCGATGAATTCAAGCGTCACATGCCTGGCCGACTGGTGGGGGTCTCACACGACGCCGAAGGCCGGCCCGCGTACCGCCTCGCCTTGCAAACCCGCGAGCAACACATCCGCCGCGACAAGGCCACAAGCAACATTTGCACCGCAGAAGTTCTCCTGGCCGTCATTGCGTCGATGTACGCGGTTTATCATGGCCCCAAAGGATTGCGCGCAATCGCAGAACGCGTTCACCGCCTAACCAGTCGACTGGCCGATAATCTGCTCACGCTCGGCTTCACAGTTACGCACGAGAATTTCTTCGACACGATTCGGGTCGAAGCAAAATCGAGCAAAGTCATTTTAGAACACGCAGTCAAGGCGGGTTGCAACCTGCGAGAACTCGGACCATGCGCGGTAGGCATTTCTTTCGATGAAACGACAACGCCACGGGACATCGAACTGCTGATGTCCGTCTTCCGCGGCACGAACGTCCGCGATTTTAAGGACGACAATATTGGCGATCCACCGATACGCATTCCGCAATTCGCAATCCGTACTTCAGAGTATCTCACCCATCCGATCTTCAATACGCATGACACCGAAACCGAGATGCTTCGTTATTTGAAGAAGTTGGAATCGCGCGATCTGTCGCTAACAACGTCCATGATTCCGCTCGGCTCATGCACAATGAAACTCAATGCTACGGCGGAAATGTTCCCGATCTCATGGCCCGAGATCTCGAGATTGCATCCGTTCGCACCTACGGAACAGGCGGCGGGCTACATGCAAATTTTCCACCAACTGGAAGAATGGCTCGCCGAAATCACCGGCTTCGCCGCCGTTTCATTGCAACCAAATGCCGGATCGCAGGGCGAATTCGCAGGTTTGTTGGCCATTCGCGAATATCATGCTTCGCGTGGAGAAGCTCACCGCAACGTTTGCCTTATTCCGACATCGGCGCACGGCACGAATCCGGCCAGCGCAATAATGGCCGGATTCAAAGTGATGTCGGTGGCCTGTTTAAAAGACGGAGATATCGATCTTGCAGACCTTCGCGCGAAAGCGGACCAACACGCGAGCGATCTCGCTGCGCTTATGGTCACCTACCCATCAACGCACGGCGTGTTCGAGCCGACGATTCGCGAAATTTGCAACATCGTTCATGCACACGGCGGCCAGGTTTACATGGATGGCGCAAACATGAATGCGCAGGTCGGTCTCTGTCGTCCGGGTGATTACGGCGCGGACGTTTGCCATCTGAATTTGCATAAGACGTTTTGTATTCCGCACGGCGGCGGTGGCCCGGGTGTGGGACCGATCGGTGTGGCGAAACATCTCATGCCATATCTCCCACGCGCATACATCGTCGACCCAGAGACTGGGCGAGTTCTGTTTGGCGAAGGACAGCACGGAGAGCGTCCATCGAGTGGCGTAGTGGGGGCTGATTACCGGCACGGCGCAGGCAAGGCTGGCAATGTTGCAGCTGCTCCCTGGGGTAGCGCCAGTATTCTGACAATCACGTGGATGTACATTCGTATGATGGGCGCCGACGGCTTGAAACGCGCAAGCGAAACGGCCATTCTCAATGCTAATTATATCGCTAAACGGCTCGAACCGTACTTTCCCGTTCTTTTCAAAGGAAAGGATGGTCTCGTAGCGCACGAATGCATCGTCGACCTTCGTCAATGGAGAAACGCAGGCGTTGAAGTTGAAGATGTGGCAAAGCGCTTGATGGATTACGGCTTTCACGCCCCCACTGTTTCGTGGCCGGTCGGCGGCACGATGATGATCGAGCCAACCGAAAGCGAACCGAAACACGAGCTGGATCGGTTCTGTGATGCAATGATCTCGATCCACGCTGAGATTCAGGCCATCGCTGATGGCAAACAGGATCGGCAAACCAATTTGCTCAAAAACGCGCCGCACACCGCGCGACAAATCGCTTCCGACAAATGGGACCGGCCCTACTCGCGCGAACAGGCAGCTTTTCCAGCACCGTGGACACGCGACCACAAATTCTGGCCAATAGTTGGGCGCATCGACAACGTCTACGGCGATAGAAATCTATTCTGTTCCTGCCCGCCGGTGGAAGAGTTCGAAAAAGGATAGCGCGCGGAGCTTATGCTTCCGGCGCCAATTCGGGAGTGCCGACACGCGTAGGAACCAGGCGAATCGCGGTTCCGTTTGTTTCCTCGGTCGCAGCGGGCCCGGACTCGTGGTATTCGGCGTCGCTGTTCACCTGCCAGAGATCGTAGAGCTTTGTATCAGCGAGGATATTTTCCACGCACAGCATCGCTGTCATCATGGCGTGGTCCTGGTTATTGTATTTGTGCATTCCATTACGGCCGACCATGTGGAGGTTTGGATATCGCGCATCGAGTTCCTGACGAATCGTGGCGACATGCCGCGCGTAGTCGTCATCGTAAACCGGATAGGCTTTCTTTTGACGAACAACGCAGCCATCGACGAAATCGCCTTCCTTTGCCAACCCGATCTGCATTAGCTCGCGCCTTGCTAGCTCGATCAGATCTTTATCACTAGACTCCCAAAGACCGTCGTGTTCGAAACAGAAATACTCGAGACCGTAACAAACTTTATCCGGCTCGGGCACCATTTCGGGCGACCAGGAACGGAAGTTTTGAACTCGGCCGACTTTCACGCTGGGGTCGTGAATATAAATCCAGTTGTCGTCGAACATCTCTCGGTCTTTCAAGATCAGCATCACGGTGAGGAAATCGCGATACTTGAGGCTTTCAGCGGCTCGTTTGGTTCGTTCGCTTACAGATGGCGACAAACCGCAGACCAGCTCGCGCATAGGCGCCGATGAGATGACATGTTCCGTCGCGATTATTTGCGGATCTCCGTCACCGTTTTTGTATTCAATATTCCATTGACCGGACAAATCGTCGTAGGAGCAGCGCGTCACGCGGCAGCCCATCTCCAATTTTCCACCCAGCGCCGTCATCTTTTCGGCGCAGGTCTCCCACATCATTCCTGGGCCCCGTCGCGGATAACGAAAAGAATTAATAAGGGTCTTGATGACTTTACTCCGGTCGCCATTGTAACGCTGCGGAATAAGCGCGTTCTTGATTGCGCTGCCTAACGAAAGACCTTTGATCCGTTGCGCCGCCCAGTCTGCGGAAATCTCCTTGCAACTCATCCCCCAAACCTTTTCGGTATAACTTTTGAAGAACGTGTTGAACAGTCGCTTTCCGAATTGATTGCTCACCCATTCTTCGAAATTCCGCGGGTTCCGCACTGGAAATAGACGCGCTTTCAACCAGGAAAGAACGCACAGGATCGATCTGAAAACCCCAAGCTTTACCAGCGCTTCGAACGGCTTAAGCGGATAGGAAAAAAATTTCCCGTCGTAAAAAATGCGCGATGATCGCGGGCGCGTGAGCATGTCGTTCGGCAAAATCTCTGTCCAGAAGTCTTCGACGGCTTTGGATTTTGAGAAGAAACGGTGACCGCCGATATCGAAATGAAAGCCTTTGTAAGTTGCCGTGCGCGAAATGCCGCCCACGTAAGCAGGATCAGCCTCCAGAACGAGGACATCGACTTCGTTTTTGGAAAGCAAATAGCCGGCCGTTAGACCAGCCGGACCTGCACCGATAATGACGATCTTTGGCTTCATGTTTTGCTAAGCAACCCAATGGCCCCGCGTGAAATTCCAGACGTACCAGCCCTGTACGCACAGCCCCGCAGCGCTGACTAACGCTACGGCCGCCATCCCGAAAGCCCGCACCCACATCGGCGGCATGCGAAATTGACGCAGAAAATTCATGAACGCCAGCACGATCAAGGCGTACACACTGAATTCGTAACGCAGCATGCTTTCCATGTCGACGCAGGCGACGCCGCTCACAGAGAGGTAATAAATGGTGACCGCGCAGAAATAAATCCCTGCTCGTACGGGTAGGCCGGCCTTGCGCCGAATCGGTGGAATCAATTCGCAGATTGCGATTGCAACGAGAAGCACGGCGCCCAGCGTCATCGACAACTGACTCATTTCGGTGGGATCGTTTAGTGCCGGAACAAGCCAGCGATAGCTTTCTGGTCTAACCACTGCAAGGTAATCGGGCACGATGCCCCAACCAGCCGCCTGTGTGCGCATATAAAGGTCCCAATGGCCCCAGCGGAGCTGGCACAAAACGAAAAACGCGATTCCGCCGCAAGCCGCCACAAACGTCAACCCGACAGCTGCCCGGTTCTCCCGAAGCCAATTGAGCGGGTTACGCAAACCGCGCCATCCCGTTTGAAAAACCGAGCGCACAACAGGAAAGCCAGCACAGACGATTCCCACAATTCGCGTCGCGGACATAATCACTCCGTGCAGGGACGCCAACACCTTTGCCGTGCGACCTTCCGCGGTGCTCCAATAGATGAAGCCGAGCAACGCCATTAGAAAAAGCGATTCCGAGTAACCGGCGATGAGGAAGAATGCTGCCGGGTTCGCCAGGACGAGCAGCGTCCCGCAAATTTGAAGTGAAGGCGCAACTTTCCAGCGCTTCCAAAACAGGAAGCAATAGGCCCAAAAACCACAGGCAGCGAGCTGAGCGGTGATCAACAGAGCTGCCCCGGTGCTAATGTTGAAAATCTTTCGGATCGACGCAGCAATCGCTGGATACGCCGGGAAGAATGCAACATTGGAAATTTCCATCACTTTGTGATCAATCGGCGGTAGAACCGTCTGGTAGCCGCGATCGACAATGTTGATGAACCAATAGCTGTCGTGTTGAACCAGGGCGGAATAGCGATCGGCGATGGCCTTTTCTGGAGCAAGGAGAGCCATCGCCATTAGAACCTGTGAGATCGTGACGATACATCCCGCGAGTAATGGCGTTAGCAACCGTAATAAGCGGTTCATCATTTGATAATCGCAGAAACGTCCCAATTTGCTCGCGATGGTCCCGTCCCCAGACGAGGCTTTCCGAATCGGTCCAGTGGCCTGCGTCGGCAACTCAGCCGGAAAAATCCGGCAGGAAGCGAACCACCTGCAAAATCTTGGAAAACGCCAATGTCCGGTCGCATAAGTTCCCAGCTGATTTCAGTGGCCGGATTGGACGAAAGTCACGACTCGTTTATTCGTATGGCCTATTTTTGCGACTGTCCAAAGATTGCAGACTCGGGCGATAGGCCTTCGCTCCAGAGATGACCACCACAATTTCGCCTTTCGGCGGATGCGCCTCGTAGTGTGCATGGAGCTCGGCAGCAGAACCCCGGCGGAATTCCTCAAATTTTTTTGTCAGCTCGCGTGCGATACAGAGTTGCCGATCTGGCATAATGCCATTGCAAGCCTGAAGCGTTTTAAGAAGCCGGTAAGGAGATTCAAAAAAAAGCGTTGTCTCCTCGCTTTGAGCCGCTATCCGCAATTCGCGCTCGCGTTGGCCGCTTTTCACCGGAAGGAATCCACGAAAGGAGAATTTGTCATTGGCAAATCCCGAACCGAGTAGAGCCATGAGAATCGACGATGCGCCGGGGACAATCGTAAACGGCAGTTCGCGACTGATGCATTCACGAATGAGGCGCATTCCTGGATCGGACAGTCCGGGTGTCCCGGCATCTGTAATCAACGCAACGTTCTCGCCTCGAGCGAGGCGTTCGACCAACTCAGCGGTACGCGCCGCTTCATTATGTTCGTGGTAGCTGACAAACGGCTTCTTAATCTCGAAATGTTTCAGCAGCAACCCGGAGTGACGTGTGTCTTCCGCAGCGACGACATCAACGCTCGTCAGAACCTCAAGAGCCCGACAGGTGATGTCTCCCAGATTGCCGATAGGTGTCGCGACCACGTATAGCATTCATTATCCTCGGTTCAAAGGTTGCCTCACGCCATCGAATCGCTCACGGCCGATCCGATGTCTGGTCACCAGCCTAAAACCTTGGCGAAAACCAGCGGCGCAACGATTGTCGCGTCAGATTCGATCACGAACCGCGGCGTATCGACGTTCAATTTTCCCCACGTGATCTTCTCGTTAGGCACTGCACCGGAGTAAGATCCAAAACTGGTTGTGGAATCGCTGATCTGGCAAAAATAACCCCATTCCGGGACCGGCGTGCTGACCACGTCCTGATTTAACATGGGTACAACGCAAATGGGGAAATCGCCTGCGATGCCTCCGCCAATTTGGAAAAAGCCGATGGATGAGTTCTTGGATACCCGGCGATACCAGTCCGCTAATTCGATCATGTATTCGATTCCCGAACGAACCGCTTGCACGTTACCGATCGCGCCAGTAATGCAGCGCGCGGCGTAGATGTTTCCGAGGGTCGAATCTTCCCACCCGGGTACAAACAGGGACAGGTTCTTTTGCGCAGCTGCGGCCATCCAGCTATCGGCTGGATCGATTTCGTAAAATTGTTTGAGACGGCACTCGCGCAAGATCTTGTAAAGAAACTCGTGGGGAAATTTCCTATCGTTACCCTCCGAAGCGGCTATCCACTCATCGAGCACCGCTCGCTCAATGCGGCGCATCGCTTCCTCCTCCGGAATGCAAGTGTCGGTGACGCGATTGAGGTGCCGCCGCAGGAGATCCTCCTCCTGTTGGGGACTTAGCTCCCGATAATTTGGAATCCGCTCGTATTTGCTACGCGCGACGAGATTGAAAAGATCTTCCTCCATGTTCGCCCCTGTGCAGGTAATGGCGTGCACTTTGTCGCGGCGAATCATCTCTGCAAGCGAGACGCCCAGTTCGGCAGTACTCATAGCGCCCGCCAGCGTGATCATCATCTTTCCGCCACGATCGAGATGCGCAATGTACGCGTCGGCTGCGTCTTTCAGCACGGCCGCGTTGAAATGCCGGAAATTGCGCTCAATGAACTCGCTGATGCTGCCCATTTTCACATCCCCAACTTCCCAAAGGGGACTCTCACTTTTGATGCAAAACTTACGGTGCGCCGGTCAAGCGTTAATTGCATTTATTTGCAATTTTTACGGTATCGCGGCCAGAATACGCGATGCCAAAATGTTTGGCATCACTCCGAGGAAAACAACTGCTGCGGCAAGCACGGCGACCGTAGCGCATTGTAAAAAATCAGATCGCCCCTGCCCCATTGGTTCCTCTACTCCAGAGGACGGGGCGTCGACGAAAATTGCTTTCAACACAAGAAGGTAATAATACAGCGAAACGAAACTGCCAACGAGACCAAGCGCGATCAGCCAAAGAAGCCCATGATCTGGGCCGGCGTGTAACGCGGCGCTGAACAAATAGAATTTTCCGAAAAATCCAGCCAACGGCGGGATCCCCGCCAGGGACAACATGAACACTGCCATGCATCCGGCGAGTAATGGAGAACGGGAAGCGAAGCCGGAAAAATTGGAGAAATTGTCGCCGCCGGTTTGACGACGCACAACGCCAACAACCCCAAACGCGCCAACAAGGGTAATCGCATAAATTGTGGTGTAAAATAAGGCTGCCGAAAAGCCTTCGCGGTCACCTGCGACGAACCCGATCAATGTGTAACCCGCGTGTGCGACCGCGGAATAGGCCAGCAGCCGGCGTACATTTGATTGTGCGAGCGCGACGAGATTGCCAATTACAATCGATAGCGCCGCCAACGCTGCAAGCATAGGCGACCAACCGGCGACCAACGCGTGCCACCCCGCACTGCCATGCACCGGCGAAAACCCTACCAACACGATTTTTCCCAGCACAACAAATGACGCGACCTTCGAACCTGAAGCAATGAACGCGGCGCTCGGAACAGGCGCACCTTGATATGCGTCCGGCGCCCATAGATGGAACGGCGCGGCAGCGATTTTGAATGCGAAGCCGACCAGCGTCATGACGATTCCAACTGCAAGCAGGGGCTGCACGGATGTACTGGCCAATTTCTGTGAGATCGAAGCGAGACTCGTTGTTCCCGACAAGCCGTAAATCAAACTGATGCCAAACAGCGTGAATGCGCTTGATGTGCTACCGAACAGAAAATATTTCAGGCCAGCTTCGGCTGAGCGCACTTCCGTTTTATCGAACGCGGCCATGACGTAAAGCGACAGCCCAAGCAACTCGAGACCGACAAAAATCATCAGCAGTTCTTCACTTCCGACGAGCAACATCAGGCCGATTGTTGCCAGAAGAACAAGCGCCAGATATTCGCCTGGATGGTACAGTACCTTTTCTGCCTGCGTCAGCAGAATCGTGAAAAATGCGAGGGCGAGACAAATGATTTTGAAAAGTGACGTGAGCGGCGAGATCACCAGCATTCCGCCAAATAGTGTCTTGTCACTCGGCAGGAACAGAATTGCCCCGATCGATATTAAAAGCCCAAGGCCAGCGACAAAGGCACACGCGGACATTGGTCGCTTAGCGAGGAGGCCAATCGAGAGTACCACCAGAGCAGCCACCGCCACGACCGCTTCCGGAGACGCAAGTTTGAGAAGCTCGAGATAATTCATGTCGATCTAGCGCTGCACACGGCGAACTGACCGTTCTGGGGAGCGCACGCGCCTCGTCCTGATTTCGGCGCCCCCGCCGAAATGCTTTTCGCTGCCACAAAGATCGCAGCATGATAAGTTCGCGATCGCGAGGGCGCGATCGCCCGCACGGGAGACGCGTGCGCTCCCCAGACAAATGGCTTCCGGCTGCCCTTTCATTTCAAGAATCTCATCGTTTCGACAGCAGGGATGATGCGGTCGAGCAATAGTTTGGGGTAAACGCCGACGGCCACTGTAGTCAGCATGAGCATGCAGGCTCCGATCTTCTCTGGAATCGTGATCGGGTTGAACTCTTCCCGATTCGCCGGTGTATCGTTTGCGATCCCGGCTTGGGCGGTTTTCTCACCGAAGAACGAAAGTTTTAGCGCGCGCAACGTGAACGCGGCGACGAGAACTATTCCGGCTCCGGAGATCCAAACCGCAACCGGGTATGCTTTCCATGCACCGATTAGAATTGTGATCTCCGCTGCAAATCCGCTGAAGCCAGGAATGCCCATTGAGGCAGCGGCGGCGACTACGAACGTGAAGGCCGCGAAGGGCATTGCCTCGCTCAAATTCATTCCGGAAAGCGCGTCGAGTTGGCGTGTGTGCGTGCGCCGGTAGATCATGCGTCCTGCGACGGCGAACAGGAGGGCGGCGATGACGCCGTGCGAGAACATCTGCAATACTGCGCCGGAAACGCCGAGCACGTTAGCCGTAGCCAAACCGAGAAGCACGAAGCCCATGTGGCTCACGCTGGAATAACCGATTACAAATTTCAGATCACGTTGGCGAAGCGCCACCGCGGCTGCGTACACGATTCCAATTACCGCGAGCACTGCAATCCATTTGCTCCACATTTGAAATCCCTGCGGAAAAAGATTCATCGCGACACGCAGACCGGCGTACGAACCGAGCTTCATCACAATTCCCGCGAGCAACATCGAGCCCGCGGTGGGAGCAGCGGCATGACCAGTAGGGGCCCACGTGTGGAGCGGCCAGATGCCGGCCAGCACAACAAAGCCGAGAAACAACACCGGAAAGGCCCACAATTGCAGTTGAGTTGAAAATTGGAACTGCGACAGCTGATTCAGGTCCAATGATCCTCCACTGACATAAGCGACCAGTATTCCAACAAACACGAACATCCCTCCGAAGAAGGAATACAGGGTGAGCTTCATCGCGCCGTATTCCTTGTTGGTCGAGCCGAAGATAGCGATCAGAAAATATTTCGGCACAATCACCAATTCGTAAAACACGAAAAACAAAAACAGATCCGCGCTAAGAAAGACGCCATAGCACCCGGCTACCACAAGCAGAAGCCAGAAAAAAAATTCGTTCTGCCGATGTTCTACATCCCACGAAAACAGCACCGTGCTCACCGCTGAAATACCAGTGACAATAACCATCGTCAGACTCACGCCATCGAGCGCCAGATGGTAATTCATCCCGAGCGAAGGAACCCACGGCACGCGCACAATCGTTGTAAAGTGGGTGAGAGCCGTAATTGGCGTGGCAACGAACGCGACAATAGCAAGTGCCAACCCTGCGATTGTCGTCAGCAGCGCAATCCAGCGAGCGAATACGCGCGGCAAACCCAGCAGCAGAACTGCGCCGGCAAAAGTTAGGTAAATCGTCCAGGCGATCATGCTCTTATTCGCACTGAAACTCAGCTAAGGAGCCGGGCCATTTGAACGACGGTTGTGTTGAAAATATTAAAAATGAATTGCGGCGCGATGCCGATGACCAACATCAGCAAGGTCACAGGAATGACGACAAGTTTCTCGCTTGGCAACAGATCGGAAAATGCGCTGCAATTTTCTGGGAGCGGTCCGCTAAACAGCAACTGCATCGCTCGGATAAAAACAATCGCCGTAACCAGAAGACCAACAACGGCGATGGCAGTGAATCCGGCAGCCATGGCAAATGAGCCTTTGAAAATCAGAAATTCGCCAATGAATCCGTTCAGCCCTGGCAGACCGAGTGACGAAAACATGGCAACGCTCATCCAACCACAGAGCAGGGGTGTCCGCTGCATCATGCCGCCGAAATCGTTAATGCCCCGCAGGCCGCGGCGTTGTTCCAGCAGGCCCACAAAGTAGAAAAGCGTCGCGGCCGTTATGCCATGATTAAAGATTTGCATGAACACGCCACTCAGTGCCGCCTGCGTGTCGATCCTCGCAGCAACAGCGGGCGAGGCGGCGAGCGCAAAAAGACCCAGCATGCAGTAGCCGAGATGATTGATCGAGAGATAGGCGATCATTCGTTTCAAATCGCGCTGCGCCCATGCAGCCAGCGGAGCGAAAACGATCGAGCAAACCACCAGCGCAAGCAGCCACGGGCCAATGACTTTGAACTCGTTAGGGAACAACGGAATCAACAGGCGCACGAAACCGTAGACCCCCATTTTCGATAGCACCCCAGTGAGCACCATGGAAACTCCGGTCGGCGCTGTTTGATAGGCGTCCGGCAACCAGGTGTGAAACGGAAATAGCGGGACCTTTACCGCGAGACCCACAAAAATTCCGGCAAAAGCGAGCCAGGCGAGATTTCCTGTCAGCAGTCCGCTCTTTCCAAGACTCGCCAGAGCGGCGAAGTCGAATGTACCTTTTGCCAAATAAATCCCCAGGAACGAAAGCAACATGGCGACGCTTCCCAGAAACGTGTAGAGGAAAAACTTGGTCGCGGCGCGATCGCGATTTTCACCGCCCCAGACTTTGATCAGCAGAAAACCCGGGATCAAACTCATTTCGTAGAACAAGAACCAAAGAACAAAATTCTGCGCCGTGAACGTGCCGTACAGCGCAGACTGCATGACCAGCATCGTCGAGTAGAATGCGCGGCTTCCATCCGGGCCCGGCGTCGCAAGGAATGCGAACGGAATGACCAAAGATGTAAGCAACACGAGCAGCACGCTCAGGCCGTCAACGCCCACCAGATATTCGGCGTTGATAGCAGGAATCCATGCATGACGTTCCACGAACTGGAGGCCAGCCGCTGTGGGATCGAAATTTCGCCACATCACCAGGGCGCATCCCGCGGAGATAATATTAAACAGCAGCGCAATGGGGCGGCCGTTCTTTTGAGGCCAGGTACATACGGCCAACGCGCCGATCAGCGGAATCAAAATTATCGCTGTGACTAAGCCAACCATGCGAACAAAAGAAGCAGCGCCAGCATCCCGACAGCGACGACGCCAAGGTAAATTTGAATTTGTCCAGAGTGCGCGCCGGACAACAGACGACCTAAACCTCGAGTGCCAACTGTCGTTTCATCCACCCCGGCATTGATACCGCGCTCGTCGATATCCGCTGTAAATACTCCAAGGAGTTGGCCGATCGCACCGAAGCCGCGCACCAAACCATCCCAGACATAACGATCCATCCAATCGGACAAACGCGCGCTTGCCCAAGCGAGGGCGATAATCGTCCGTGCATACAGCTCATCGATCCACATCTTGTTCGCGAGGAACCGGAACACGGCCGGTTGCGCGTACTCGAGTGGATCAACTTCAGCGGATCGATCTCGATACTGCGCGCCAGCTTTGCGATAGAACCACATCCCCAGCGCAATCCCGCCGCCAACGAGCGCGAGCGAAATGAAAAGCATTGGCTGGATGAGCTGGGCAATGTCGAAATGACCCGGTTCACCGGTGAGATAATCATCCATCCAAGGCCAGGCGGGAGTGAGGACGACGCTCAGAAAAACTGTGCCGATCGCCAGCACAATCAGCGGCCTGGTCATCACACGCGGGCTTTCGTGCGCGTGCTCAGCAGCGGTTCGGCTGTTCCCGAAAAAGACGTAGATCATTTGCCGCGTCATATAAAGCGCCGTCAGAACGACGCCTGCCAGCATTAGGTAATACGGCGCATGCGATCGCGGCCAGTGCGCGGTGGCGTGCAGAATTTCCTCCTTGGTCCAGCCGCCGGAGAAGAACAGCGGAACGCCACTCAACGCCAGCATGCCAATGGCGTACGTCCCGAATGTCACCGGCATTAGACGTCGCAAACCGCCCATTTTACGAATGTCCTGTTCGTGATGGCATCCATGGATGACGGAACCTGAACCGAGAAACAGGAGCGCTTTGAAGAAACCGTGCGCCAGCAAATGCATTATCCCGGCTGCAACGCCCCCAACCCCTAACGAGACCATCATTAAGCCGAGTTGCGATACGGTTGAATAGGCAAGAATGCGTTTAATGTCGGCCTGCGCGATTGCGATGAGCGCAGCCATGAGTGCCGTAATAACTCCAATCCAGACAACCACAGTCAGAGAGGACGTCACGCCATTAATTGCGCCTAACGAAAACAGTGGATAAACGCGTGCGACGAGAAACACACCCGCGGCGACCATTGTGGCTGCGTGGATCAGTGCGCTGACCGGGGTCGGACCCTCCATTGCGTCGGGCAACCAGACGTGCAACGGAAATTGGCCAGACTTGCCAACGGCACCGCAAAAAATCAGAAGCGCAATACAAGTCGCGCTTGTGCCAAGTAAGGCCAGACCGGCGCCTTCAAGGCATCCGCGGCCAGCATCGTAAAAAAGCAGTGTGCCACTGCGGTTGTACAGCCAGAGCATTCCGAGAAAAAATCCCATGTCACCGATGCGCGTGGTGATGAAGGCCTTTTTTGCTGCTGCTGCCGCGCTTGGTCGGTCGATCCAAAAACCGATGAGCAAATACGACGCGAGCCCTACGAGTTCCCAAAACATGAACAGCAGGAGCAGGCTGTTCGCGATAACTACGCCAAGCATCGCGCCGGAGAAGAACGACAGATAAGCAAAGAAACGGCTGAAATCTCTGTCGTCAGCCATGTAGCCGATGCTGAAGACAAAAATGCACAGGCTGACGAGTGAGATCATCACCAGCATGGCTGCCGCGAGCGGGTCGAGAACAAATCCGAGGCGCAGGCTTTGGTCACCGAAGGTGAACCACGTGAAATTCTGGACTGCACGGAAGCCGTGGGTTTGCAGTGTTGGAAGGAAGGCCAGTATCGAGATTGCCAGCACAAGGATCTGGCCCGCGATTGCGAGTCCAGCTGCACTTTTGCGTCGTGATTTTCCCAAACTTAAAATCACAACCGCTGCCGCAAATGGCACCGCCGGCAACAGCCAGAGGTTAGAGACGATCCCTGGATTCATCCTTTAAGCTGGTCGTACTGATCGACGTTGGTCGTTCGATAATGCCGGTAGACGGCAATGACCATGGCAAGGCCAACCGCGGCCTCGCCGGCAGAGATGGCGATGGAAAAAATCGCGATCATCACGCCGGTTGGAGGATGAGGGGGTGAAGCGAAACGCCAGAAAGCGATAAAATTCAAGTTCGCCGCCGCGAGCATCATCTCAATCCCGATGAGTATGAAAATCGCATGACGCCGACTCAATGCAGCGAGCAGGCCGATAGAAAACAGCGCCGCGGAGACGATCAGGAAAAATTGAAGAGTAGGCGTCATAGCGGTGCTGCCAGAAAATGTCCAACGTCCGATGTCCCACGCCCGACTTCCAAGTCACAGGTTCGGCCAAATTGAGCGTTGAGCGTTGACCGCTGAGCGTTTGGCGTTTGCTTCATATTATCGCCTTTCCTCCATCACGAGCACGAGCGCGCCGATGAGAGCAGCGGTCAGGAGCAGCCCGACACATTGCAATGGCCAAACATACCCGGTCATCAAGGCCTGGCCGATTTGCTTCACAGTGAGTGCTCGAATGTGCGGCGGAAGGATGGAAAGCGATTGCGTTTTGAGAACTGCCCACAGTAAAGCTGCAAAAACAGCAACCGCTATAAGTACGCCGCTCCAGTTAACAGCATGGTGTTCTTTCGAATCGCGACGAGTCAGAAGAATCGTAAAAACGACCAATACCGCCACTGCTCCGATATAAATAAACACGAGCGCAAGTCCGACGAATTCTGCGCCCAGCAGGAAAAAAAACGATGCAAGCCCGAGTAACGCCAGCACCAGGCAGAAGGCGGCGTGCATGAGATTTGGCAACGTCGCCGCCGCGAGCGCCGCGGCGAGCGTGACGATGGAAATCAAAATGAATGCTGCACCATTCATTCAGCAAAACGGTAAACACGCCGCGCAAATTTCCTTCGCGTGTCCAACAGAATCGACAGCGCAGCGTAGACAACAACAATGACGAACAACGACCAAAGCCAGCCGCGCATGCCGCGCCCGGTATAATGCCAAACGGCGGCAGCAATGACGCACGTGAACGACATCGGCAACATGAACTTCCAAGCGACATTCATCATTTGATCCACTCGAATGCGCGGGAGCGTGGCCCGAAGCCAAATGTAAACGAAAAGCAGGCCACTTAGTTTTGTGAAAAACCAAACGTAAGAAGGAACAAATTCGAGCACACGTGCTGGCGCATGCCAGCCGCCGAGAAATAACGTGACTGCCAGTCCGCTCACAGCAAACATACCGAGGTATTCTGCCAGAAAAAACGTGGCGTACTTGAATCCAGAATACTCGGTCATGTGTCCGGCGACAATTTCCGATTCGCCCTCCGGGACGTCGAATGGCGTGCGATTCGATTCCACCAAACCGGAGACAAAGAATAACAGGAATGCTGCCGCGCCCCACGGCGTGAATACGAACCAGCGCGGCACAATGCCTAACGTGTATTCGCCTTGCGCGAAAACAATCGTGTCCGGCATCAGTGACCCCACCACCATCACGACCGGGAGGACCGTAATGATCAGCGGCAATTCGTAGCTGAACATCTGGGCGATCGCGCGCATCGCACCGAGCATCGAAAATTTGTTGTTGCTGGCCCAGCCAGCCATAAACACCGCGAGTTCCGTTGCCGATCCCACCGCGAAGAAGAAAAGTATGCCGCCGTCAATTCTAAATGCGGTCATGTTTCGCCCGTACGGAATCACACCCAGCGTGAGGATGGCCACTGCCGCAAGCACGACTGGAGCGAGGAAATGCACGACCTTGTCTGCGCGCGCCGGCACAATGTCTTCCTTGATCAACATCTTGATTCCGTCAGCGACCGGTTGGAAAAGGCCGAATGGCCCAACCCGATTCGGCCCGTAACGATTCTGCATTCGCGCCAAAATCTTTCGCTCCAGCACCGAAATGAGGGCGAACAGAGTAAGAAAAACAGTGAGCAACGCGACAATGTTGATCAGGCTGGACAGGATTTCGATTAGCCAATTCGGCGCGCCGGCAATCCACGAGAGCAGCCACTGCTTCGCATGCACGAAAATTTGATCGAGAGCCGAACTCATCCTCGGCAAGAAAAGCGACTGAGGCTGATTTAATCAAGAGCGAATCGCGAATGTGAACCGACAAAGCGTTGCAGCCGTTGCCGCGCGCCAAGCGCCCTTTGGGATCAGGCGGGTTAACCCCCGCTTTGAACGCTTGCCGATTTAATGACGCCGCGGCAATTGGACAAGCTTCCAATTGATTTTGCCGCCGGCGATTTCCAGCCACGCAACGCTTGGAGGGGCGCCCCGGTTGGGACGGGTCACGCAACCCGGATTGAGAAACAGAACCCGACCCCGTCGTTCATTGCGTGGCACATGCGTATGCCCGTGCAGAAGAACATCGACATCATCCGGGATATGATCCGGCGGTACATGTTGCAGGCGGAACTTTAAATCGCCTCGCACGATGTCGACGACGAGTGGCCACTCCGAATTGCTGTCGCAATTTCCACGCACAAGGACAACAGGCGCCCCGATCGCCCTCAACTCGTCAAAAACTGCTTCTACGCAAACATCCCCGAGATGCCAGATCTCATCAGCACCCCTCGCCATCTCTGTCACATTCTCCGGTAATCGATTGTGCGTGTCCGCCAGGACGAATATGCGCCGAGCTTCTCCGGATTGTGCGTTAATTGTCATGTTGCGATTTGAGCTTTCCAGCCACTTGAGCTCGGAAGAGTATAGGCGGACTAAGGGCGACACCACAGTTTGCTGGGCAGGCGCAGGTGGCGCTCTCTCAGCTCTGATGGGCTAATTGGTCGAAAGTTGGAGGACAAACTGTTTACAGCCAAAGCAATCCTTGGCGCGCATATAATTAACATGCGCGGGAGTGTTAAACGCGCGCCGGTGATCGGATGGCTGGCGTATGTTTATCACCTGCGTAGGGCTGTTTTGCCTTTGCAGGGGGACTTTGCTGCGGTACCTTTGGCGTTTGCCATGCGATCGCTGGTTTTCTTGCTCGCCGGTTTGTTTGCGAGTGCCGGTTTGATGTACGGAGAAATAAAAACTCCGGAGAACGGCCCCATTGAAATTACTTCCACGGGGCAAACCACATATGAAAACGGCCTGGCAACCGCCCGCGATAATGTCGCGATCCACATTGGGAATACGGATATCTACGCCGACTACGCGCAGTACAATTCCACGACACATGATGTGACGTTGAGGGGCCACGTCCGAATTTATCGCGATATTAGCCTCTACAATGCGGACAGCGGAATTTACAACACGGACACCAAAAAGATCCGGGCCGACACCGCACGGACAGAGTCACAACCCTACTTTCTGGCCGGCCGCGATGTGACCTCGATCGAAGGGAAAGAGGACGCCTATCTCATCAACGGCGGGATTTTCACAACGCACGATTCGTCGAAACCCGATTTCCACCTGCGCGCCCGGAAGATTCGAGTCTACGAGAACGATCGGGTAATTTTTCTGAACGTGACCGCCTACGTCGGAACGGTGCCAGTATTCTGGTGGCCATACCTATACCAATCGCTCGACAACGCGTTTAGTTTTTCCGTTTCGCCGGCGTATTACAGCACCTGGGGACCATCACTTCTCACACAGGTCACATTCCCGATCACAGACCATATTGAAGCCCGCCTTCGACTGGATTATTTCGGCCGGCGAGGTCCCGCCATTGGCTTTGAGCCCACCATTGAATACGGAAAAGACCACAGCAGCGTGGCGCGGATAAAGACATTTTACATCAACGACCAAAACCCGGAGATCAATCAAACCGACATTCCGCGAACGGGCGTACCTGAGTCTCGATACCGGCTTACGCTCGAGGACCACACAGATTTCACCGACTCGATTTACGGCATCGCCAATATCACCAAGCTGAGTGACCAATACGTGATGCAGGATTTCTTCCAAGGCGAGTTTCGGATTGATCCTGTTCCGGACAATGTGGTCGCAGTGACGAAGATAAACCCGAACTACACTCTCACCGGGATCGAGCGTTTTCAGGCGAACGATTTCTTCACGACTACAGAACGTCAGCCGGAAGTGGTACTCGACATCAAGCGGCAGCCACTTTTTGGGACCCCGATATTCTACGAGGGTGAAACCGGCTTTGCTAATTTGCGGTTAGAATTTCCTGAGGATTCGGGTATCAAAAATTACGGGACGCAGCGTTTCGACACGTTCCATCAACTGGTTTGGCCCAACACATTATTTGGTTGGCTGTCTTTTGTGCCCCGGGTTGGATATCGAGGCACCTACTATGGCAAGACTTGGGATCTAGGATCAACCGTATTTGTGCCCGATCCAAACCCGCTAGTACCCGACACGATCCTGCCGCCACCAACCACGGCCAACCCTATCAAATTTGATGGGGACACGTTTCGAAGCGTGTTCGACACGGGAGCCGAAGCATCGTTCAAGATCTCTCGCAAATGGGAGGACGTGCAAAGCCGGGCGTTCGGTCTGGACGGACTGATGCATGTGATCCAACCGTTTACCGATTTCTCTTATGTTAAAGAAGACGGACCTAATCCCCTGGCAGTTTTGCAGTTCGATCGATTTGAACCGTCTACGCAGCTTCGCGCGATCGATTTTCCACAGTTCACGCCAATTGACTCCATTGCTGATTGGACGGTTTGGCGCGTGGGCGTCCGCAACCGATTGGAAACCCGGCGTGACGACACAACAATGACCTGGCTTGAGTTGGATACGTTTGTCGATCGAAATTTCGAGAACCCGTACGACCGCACGGACTACTCAAACTTATTCAACAATCTCAGGTTCAATCCGCTGCCATGGATGTCTTTTTCCGTGAACTCTCAGCTACCGGCATTCTCGAAAGGGTTCACGGAGGTGGATACATATGCGACAGTCCAACCCCTGTCGAATTTGCAGGTGAACTTTGGACATCGCTATTTGAACGGCAATCCTTTTTTTGATAACAGCAGCCTCTTTGTTGTAGGGGGATACCTTCGCGTCAACGACAACTGGGGCTTGGCAGTGTCGGAACAATATGAAGGCGCCACGGATACTCTTCAGGAGCAGCGCTATGCGATCTACCGTGACTTGACGAGCTGGGTTGCCTCGTTCGGTGGAGTGATACGCGACAACTCGGGGGTGAAAGAATATGGCCTCCTGTTCACAGTAACACTCAAGGCATTTCCGAAATTTGGTTTTGACTTAAACTTCGATCCTGCGTCGTCGGGCGAGTGATCCGAAGTGCGCGAGTAACGCCGAAACCACTGCCTGAATTCCACCACTTGTGTTGCGGCTGATTCGCCCACAACGTTGTTGATTCATGGATATATCAATTATCGGCTCCGGCTACGTCGGCCTGGTGACAGGAGCCTGTTTTGCTGATGTCGGCCATCACGTCATTTGCGTCGATAACGACGCCGAAAAGGTAAAACAGCTCAAAGCCGGTGAGATTCCGATCTACGAACCGGGATTGGAAGAAATAATTCACCGCAACGTATCGGCGCGGCGACTCCATTTCACCGGAGACATTCAGGAGGGCGTCGAGCATTCACAGATTATTTTTATCGCAGTCCCCACTCCGCCACTGCCGGATGGCGATGTGGATTTGAGCTTCGTGGAGAAAGTGGCTCGGGAAATCGCGGGCGTATTGACCGGCTATCGCGTAATCGTCGACAAAAGCACCGTGCCCGTGAAGACCGGGGAAAAAGTGGCGGAATCAATCAAACGGTACAATAGCCACGGCGCAAAATTCGACGTTGTCAGCAATCCTGAGTTCTTGCGCGAAGGCTGCGCAGTGGCCGACTTGATGCATCCGGATCGTATCGTGATCGGAGCGCAAAGCGAACACGCCATTGGTTTGATGAAAAAAGTTTATGAGCCTTTCATGGCACCAATCCTGGTAACCGACATTAACAGCGCCGAGCTCATTAAACATTGTGCGAACTCGTTTCTGGCTTTGAAAATTTCGTATATCAATGCGGTGTCGGCGATTTGCGAAGCGAGCGGAGCCGACGTGGAAAAAGTGGCCGACGGGATCGGAATGGATCACCGGATTGGGCGCGATTTTCTTAACGCTGGAATCGGGTACGGCGGATCCTGTTTCCCAAAGGATATTGCGGCGTTCATCGCTATCAGTGACCAGATTGGAACGCCATTCACTCTGCTCAAGGAAGTACAACGGATCAACGAAGGTCAAAAGGCGCGTTTCCTGAAGACCATCCGCGAGACGCTTTGGGTATTGCGTGAGAAGCGAATCGCTGTCTGGGGACTGACCTTTAAACCAGATACCGATGATGTACGCTCATCAGTTCCAATCGAGTTAGTGGAACAATTGCTGCGCGAAAGAGCGGATGTGGTGGCCTACGATCCGAAAGGAATGCACAAGGCGCGCGCCATCAAAGCGATCGCCGACGCGGAATTTGCCTCGTCCGCCCTCGAGGCAGTCACTGGTGCCGAAGCGCTGATCATCGCCACCGATTGGAACGAATTTGCGAACGTGGACCTCAGGGTTTTGAAAGAAAAAATGCGAACACCGATCGTCTTCGACGGACGAAACCTGTTGGATCCTGAAACGATGCGGCAATTTGGATTCCACTATTACTCTATTGGGCGCGCCAGCGTGAAGCCGCAATAACCCGACCATGGCGCGGCGCTCTGCTCGCGAAACTGCGCTGGCGGCCTTGCGGCTTTGGCGGAGGGAAAAACATTTCGCGGATTCGATTATTTCAGGACTTTTCGCAAATGCAGATCTCAGTGTCTCCGATCGTGCATTTGCCTTGGAGTTGTTCTATGGCGTTTTGCGCAATCTAACGCTCCTCGATTTTTGGATTGGTTGTCTGCGCACTTCCCGGATCGAGAGCAACGTCCGGGACATCCTGCGACTGGGCTTGTATCAAGTTTTCTTACTCAACACACCTGAGCATGCGGCGGTGCACGAGACCGTTGACGTAGCTTCGAAGAAGCAACGATCGATCATCAATGCCGTCCTTCGTGCCGCGATCAGACAACGAAGCGCCCTGCTTCAACTGGCCAATTCGCAGCCGCTATTCGTTCGAGCGTCGCATCCGGAATTTCTGCTCGAGCGCTGGCAAAAACATTTTGGCGCCGAATACACGGAAAAGCTGTGCAAATGGAACAATCGGCCCGCGCTGATGTATGGCCGGATCAATCGCCTAAAAATCGATCCCGAAAGTTTCCTACAGCTATACCCGGGCTCACAATCGCTAACTGGCGATCCAGATTTTGTACGATTTAATGCTCTTCCCGTCGCTGCTCTCGATTCTGGGTATTGCAACATCCAGGATCCCAGCACAGCAGTCGCGTGTCGGCTTCTCGATCCGAAACCGGGAGAACGAATCCTCGACGCGTGTGCGGCACCGGGTGGCAAAACGACTTATGTCGCGCAGCTCATGCAAAATCGAGGCGTTATCGTCGCTTGCGATCGCAACCCTGATCGACTCCACATATTGAAAGACAATGTCAGCAGACTTGGAGCAGCCATTGTTCGCATCGTCCGTCACGATTGGACATGCAACGATGTTCCAAAAGAAATTTTGTCAGTCGCACCATTCGATCGGATCCTTTTAGATGCGCCATGCACAAATACCGGTGTCATCCGCCGGCGCATAGACGTGCGATGGCGACTCCAACCTGAAGATTTCAGCCGCATGGCGAACGAGCAATCGATCATCTCGCGCGCTGTATTCCGCTTGTTGAAACCCGGCGGTACACTGATCTACAGCACATGCAGCCTTGAACGCGAAGAGAACGAACACGTCGTGGGACGACTCCTGGCCGAACGGCCGGCGGCAATTTTGGAAACGGAAAAAAACTCAGTTCCATTTCGCGACGGTTTCGATGGCGCATTCGTCGCGAAACTCAAAGCGGCCATACTGTGAGTTACGAGCTGCGCTTTCACATGTGATCGTCTGTGCAGTGCCATGCTTTTCGCCGGGAAGCGGCCGCAGTTGCATCACGTTCGGCTGGTGGAATGATAAACGCCTATGTACGACGAGCGATTCGATAAACTCGCAAAACTCCTGATCGAACACTCTATTCGCCTGAAACGCAATGAGACGGTTTTGATCGAAGCATTCGATATTCCCGATGAAATGACGGCGGCACTGATTCGCGCGGCACGCAAAGCGGGAGGGATTCCGTTTGCGCAGGTGCATCACGCCCGAGTGAACCGCGCGCTGGCGATGGAGGCATCCGGTCGACAGCTAGACATCATGGCGAGCCATGAGCTCGCGCGCATGAAAAAAATGAACGCATACATCGCGATGCGTGGCAGTCACAACATCACCGAATTGGCAGATGTCCCGCCTGATAAAATGCAATTGATCGGGAAAAAGATGCGGCCGGTGCAGGATCAGCGCGTTAAACGGACCAAATGGGTGGTCTTACGATGGCCGACACCCTCCATGGCCCAGCTCGCAGGCATGAGCACGGAAGCGTTTGAAGATTTCTATTTCGATGTCTGCACGCTCGACTATCGCAAGCTGCAGCCCGGTATGAAGGCACTGAAGAGACTGATGGAACAAACGGATCGCGTCCGGATCAAAGGTCCCGGCACGGAGCTGAATTTTAGCATCAAAGGAATTCCAGCGATCATTTGCGGCGGTGATCGCAACATTCCTGATGGCGAAGTTTTCACGGCTCCGGTCAAAGATTCGGTGGAAGGCCAACTGACGTTTAATGCGCCCAGCATCTATCAAGGCACTGCTTTCGACGGTATTCAGCTTAAGTTCCAGAATGGGAAAATTGTTGAGGCTTCGAGCAATGAGACGAAAAAGCTCAACAAGATCCTCGATTCAGATACGGGAGCGCGTTACATCGGCGAATTTTCTCTGGGGTTTAATCCGAGAGTGTTCCAACCAATGCGCGACATCCTGTTCGACGAAAAAATCGCCGGCTCATTTCATTTCACACCCGGACAGGCATACGAGGAAGCGGACAACGGAAACCGAAGCCAAGTCCACTGGGACCTGGTTAGCATTCAGCGGCCTGATTACGGCGGCGGCGAAATTTATTTCGATGGCAAATTGATCCGTAAAAATGGCGAATTTCTTCCGAAGCAATTGCGCTCGCTAAACTGGCGGTGATTTTTGACCGTCAGCCTGGTCAAACTTCGCGTCTGTTACGCCCGCTTCGGTCCGCCAAGCAGGTTCAGTTGCATCATCACGATCTCCCCGCCTTCATTCAGTTCGAGATTAGCGATCTCGAACATCGGCGCGCCTTCAGCCGGACCGGGTCCCGTTCCTGGCAACTGGACGACGACCTGCTTCGAATTTGAATTCAGCGTAACCGACCCAATTTCGAGCGTGGGAGAAAACTCAAGCGTGCTAATCTGGAACGGCACGGTAATGAACACAGAGGCGCGTCCCTGCGGTGATGGGGTGAGTTGAACCGGAGCCGTCTCGGAATTTTGCACAACCTGCAATCCTGCCACTGCAAACGAAGGCATGCCACCCATGGCAGGCCGCTGTTGCTGCGACGGAACCACGCGAATGGTGCCGAGAGCGCCGGCGACGGGCTGAATTTTCACGACTTCAAAAGCGACCTGCAAATTCAGCGGCGATTGGGCACGCTGAGGAGAAGGCAAACGCATTGTAACTAGTTTCGATATGGGACGCACTTTTAGCACTCCCATCTTAAAGCTCGGCGTTAACTGCATCGCTGCTATCTCAAACGAGAAAGTAAGCTGCACAGAGGTTTGCATCCCGGATGCAGGTGCCGGCGCTTGCGATTGCGGTTGCGGTTTAGGCACAGGCGGTGCCGGGGCTTTGGCTATCGGAGCAGGTGGAGTTTGGGTAGTTTCTGGCATGGTTGCAGGTATGGTTGGTTGAGAAAAGACGGGCTCGGCGGGAATAGCAGGAATAGGCTGGAAGTCAAACGCGCGTTCCGCAGTGACTTCACTCACTGGCGCTTCAGGTTGCACCAAGGAATCAGGTTCCGCAAAATTCTCGCGGCCAACAAAAGTTTCACGTTCGGCGAAAACCGTTCCGTGGGGCTGATCATTCCCGAGGTGTTCAGTTTTCAGCTCTGGCGCGGTTTCCACACCGGGCCACGCGTATTCGGGCGCACTTGCGAAGACCTCGTTAGGTCGCCCATCAGGGACAAAAGATTCTTCCCTTGGATGTTCGGAAAATTCATTAGTTCCTTCGGCAGCGAACACGGGCTCGTCCGGAACTTCCAAAATCTCATGCTCAGCTGATCGTGACGCAGCCGTAGAGGGCTCCCCAAACTCAGCGGCTGCTTCGAAGCCGTCCACTCCAGTTTCCTGCGAAGTAACCGCGGACGCGACCTCCGGTCCTTGTTCGACCACTGGACCCACCGACTCAAAGAATGGCTCGCCCAGTGCAGGTGATTCGGCGCGCTGCGGCTCGATGGGAACAGGAAGGCTTGAAGGTTGTTCGGGCTTCGATCCTTTCAACCGATTCAAAGCACCGCCGGGGTTGGGCGACGGCAACGTAGATGGCAGCGGACTCTGCCGTGAAGGAGCGCTCCATGGCTTAAGCTGCAACGAGACCTGAGGTGGTCCCGCGGCGAAGCCGTTGCCTCGCATGCCACTCGTATGGGCGGGGACTGTTGTCGGTTTGAACACCGCCGTTTCGGTGCGCGTTTCCTGGTCCGGAGAACCTGGGACCGTGAATTTATACCGGCGAAGCGCAGGCAATACGGCCACCGCTATTAGCACTATGGCCGCGAGAAGTAGTCCGCCAACAATCCACAGCCTGCGACTCGACACGCCAGAAACCGTTGACGCTGCGGCTTTCGAAGGCGCTGTTGGGGCGCTTGCTTGCTGGGTTGGGGCGCTTACCTGCTCGGCAGGACTTGTTTGAGTTGCAGGCTGTTGCTCAGTTTGATTTTGGTTAACGGCCGTCGAAGCGTTCGCAGTCTCGGCTGCGGCAGGCTGTGATGCAGCTGTCGATTCGCTGGTGGGAGGGGATTGCGCCGCTGACGGCTCGGCCGGCGAATTGCTCTGGGGCGCGGCAGCCGTCAAGCTTGTCTGGTTGGCTGTCGTCCCGGTGCTGGCAAGTTCCATTCCGGTCTCTGAGGAGCCTGTTGATGGCGCCAGGTTTAAGCTCCCGCTCTGTTGGTTTGCAGCAAGCTTGTCCGGGATTGGGCTCGGCTCCACTGCGGGACCACCGTCCGTTTGCGCCGAGCTCACAGTTCCTGCGTCAAAGGCGACGGCAGGGGCTGTTGTGCCTTCTGGTCTTTGCAACCATCCAACATCGTAGAAGGCATCAGCAAACACGCCGTTGAGGGGCGCCGAATAAATCTTGTTCGCGGAGTTGGTCCAATCCTCCGCCTTTTGCGCATTATTATGCTTGTACTCCCATGCTGCCTGGGCGTAGTACAGCGCAGGCGTATCTCCCGTGAATTGGAATTCCTCCATCATCGAATGCGCCTTGCTTTCTTTGCCCTCCATCAAGTAGGTCATGTAAATCTTAAACTTGATGAGCTCGGCCGCCTGATTCTTGTCACCACCCGGTATGCGCTTATACAGCGCATCGAATCGGTCGCGCGCTTTTGCATACTCTTTCTTCTTGAATGGAATTTGCGCGAGGTTGTATTGCGCATCGCGTAGCTTTGGATCCAACTTTGCTGCCTTTTTGAACGCGGCCTCAGCATCGTCGAATTGGCTCTGTTGCATCAGAATTTCGCCTCGCAAATTTAGGGTCGCTGGCTGATTGGGATCCGCTTTGTCCGCTTCATCCACCAGCTTCAGCGCTGTAGCAAAATCGCGCTGACGAAACGCCTGTTGTGATTGCTCAAATTTCGAACGGGCAAGCGCCTTCGTCTTTTCCGTGCGTTCGGCTGCCGTCATGAGTGGTAGCGAAGCACGCCGTTGGCCATCTGGCTTTTGCATCCAACCAATTTCGTACAGCGATTCCACGAAAAGCTTGTTTAACTGCGGTGAGTAATTCTTGTTTGCCGCGGTGACCCAATCCTTCGCTTCCGATTCGTTCTTCTGTTGGAGCGCCACCGCTGCCTTCACGTAATCGACGGCGGGTGTATCGGGCGAAAGCTCCAGCTTGGCCAGGATGGAATCGACCATATTGGTTTTGCCTTCCATCAGGTACGTCAACAGGATCTTGTACTGAATCAGCTGCGAAGCTTCTTTGGCCAGATCTGATTGACCGGTTGAAAGCAATTGCTCGAACCGCTTTCTAGCCTCCGGCCAATCTTTCTTGAGAAATGGGATCTCCGCTAAATTAAAGCGCGCATTCCAAAACTTGGGATCGATCCGGGACGCTTCGGTCAGTGCAGCTTCAGCCTGATCATAATTGCCCTGCCGCATGAGAATCACGCCTCGCAGATTTTTCGACGCGGCAAGATCGGGCTGACGCGCGTCAATGGCATCGAGTTGTTTTAGCGCCTCGGGGAATTTGCCCGCATCGAATGCTCGATACGCGCTGTTGTACATCTCCTCCAACTCCGCTTTCGTCGGGGCAACATTGTCCGCAGCAAATGAGGTAAGTCCCAACGCTGCGATCGCAGCGATCTTCCAGATTCTCATGAACCCCCGATTCAAGCGCTGATTAGCATTCCTGACAAGTCGAAATTGCGTTCAGCCCGAAGATTTTCAGTTCGGTTCGGAAAAATGTTTTCTTCGGGCAAATCCATCGCACAGCCACGTGCCACAGATCTCGCGGTCAATTCAAGTTCCCCACGATCCGTAATCCTTCGAGGGTCAGGTGCGGATGAACCACCGTGATTTCAGGTACTTGATGGGCAACAAGGCGCGCATACCCGCCGGTCGCCACCACGGCAACTTTTTCGCGCGGAAACTGCTCCGCCTTGATTCGCGCCAGAATCTCGCGAACCAATCCCCGATACCCCAAAACTGCGCCGGAACGCATTGCTTCAACAGTCGATTTACCTACGACGCGATGCGGTTCTTTCAAGGACAGTCTTGGCAGCAGCGCAGTGCGTTGATACAGAAAATTTGTCATCGCTTCGAGTCCCGGCGTAATCACGCCGCCGATGTACCTGCGCCCGTTGGAAACGACATCGAATGTCACTGCCGTGCCAAAATCAACAACGATGGCCGGACATCCATAGAGTTCCGCGACAGCCGCAACATTTGCCAGGCGATCCGCTCCTATGGATTCGGGTTTGGGATAATCAATCGTGACACCCAACTTCAGCTTCCAATCGAGCCAGAGCATTTGCGCTTTATTGTGTGCCGCCTTTGAGATCGCGAAGTTTTTTGCCGGCACGACTGATGAAACGACGAGTTTCCTTATGTTTCGTTGCCTCAAAAACTTAGCGACCACACTGGTCGACAATTCCGCTGTAGGAAGCCGCGCAGGTTTGGAGACTCGCTCTCTCGATCCGCGGGCAATCTTTGCGTACGAGTTACTGACATCGATCAGCAAATAATCGGAGCGACGCGGCACGCCTAACATGCAGACACCAACGCTCCGCGCCGTCAAGCGCCTGCCACGGATGCGCAGACCGAACTTCGGGGCGATCGGCTTGCCGCCGATCTCGCGCAGCGGCGGATGGAGGCGGCGTGGTCCTTCTCAGTGTCGTTGTTCGTTCATTGCAATTTTAGTTCACATATGTGATCAAAAATCGCAATGGGAGGAAAGCCGAAAGCGCAAGCACCGGTTCCTGTCTGCTTGCCACTCAATTTCCAACGCGTACTCTGCGGTTCATGCGAAGACTAGTCCATCGGCCGCGTCGTCTGCGGGGTTCCCCTGCGCTGCGGAACCTCGTTCGTGAGACGCACTTGAACGTTCACGATTTTGTTTTGCCGCTGTTTGTGAGCGAAAAATTGGAGCGACGCCAGCCGGTCGCCAGTATGCCTGGAGTTTTTCAGTTGCCGGTGAAAGAGGTTGTCGATGAAGCGTGCCAAGCTCAGGACGTCGGCCTGCAAGCGATCCTGCTTTTTGGGATTCCAGCGCACAAGGATGAACAAGCAAGCGGCGCTTATGCTGAAGATGGCGTAATTCAACGAACGCTGCGAGCGATCAAATCGAAATGCCCTGACTTGATCGCGATCACTGACGTTTGCCTCTGCGAATACATGAGCCACGGCCATTGCGGTGTCACACGAATTGATGGCGATCATTTTCATGTTCTAAACGACGAAAGTGTTGAACTCCTGGTTAAAGCAGCGCTTTCCCACGCCGCAGCAGGCGCGGATATCGTGGCGCCGAGCGACATGATGGATGGGCGCATCGGCGCGATTCGGGAGGCGCTCGATGAGCGCGCATTCGATCAAACAGGTATCATGAGTTACGCCGCGAAATTCGCGTCGGCATTTTACGGCCCCTTTCGCGAAGCAGCTGAAAGCCCACCGCAATTCGGCGACCGCCGTTCGTATCAAATGGATTCCGCGAACGCAAACGAAGCGCTGCGGGAAGCGGCGCTGGATGTGGAGGAAGGAGCAGACATTTTGATGGTCAAACCTGCGCTGGCGTATCTGGATATCTTGTGGCGTGTGCGTGAACGCTTCGGAAAACCGACCGCTGTTTATCATGTCAGCGGCGAGTACGCCATGGTCAAAGCTGCAGCCGCCAAAGCGATTTTCGATGAGCGCGCTGCTGTTCTCGAGATCATGACGGCGCTCAAACGCGCTGGAGCAGACATCATCGTCACGTACTGGGCGCGTGAACTCGCAAAATGGGTGCGGGAATAACAAGCCGGCACGGCGAAACAGCACAACACGCGCGGCTCAAACAGCACGCATTCATTTGGGCGCAGACGCACGGATTTTCCGCCTGCGCGCTGGAAGTGACTTTGCCTCGATGCCGGTATCGCGCCGACGTAGCCGGTTATCGGCCTGTCCCGAAACAAATTGGATCGACTGCAGTGTTCGAATGCAAACAGGGGCTATGCGATCTGCGAAGGGACAACTGTCGCAGTGAGGCCGCGCGCGAGCGACTCGAAGCAATCTGTAACCGTCGTCACGTTCTTGAAGCGCATCTCCGGACACATTATCCAAACCTGCACAATGGTGATTCGCTTTTTCCAGAGTTTGATTCCGAGAACTTTACCATGATTGGGCATCGCGGTTATGCGCGCGTTGTTCGTGAGTTGCGGACGCTGCAAAATCGACTCTACGATTGCACAAAGTTCGAAAAGCTAATTCGCTACCGCTGCGCGAATTTGTTTTTCATCGTGCTGCCCGAGCGATTATTTCGTGATTCAGAAGTGCCTGTCGGCTGGGGCGCGCTGATTGAGTCAAACGACACACTGGTACTCATCCGCAAACCAATGTGGCATGAAGCCACATCAGCCAATCGCCTTCACGTGTTGCACCGAATCGCTGTGGCGGGAACGCGAAACTTAAATCGAAAACTGTTGCTAGACCGGCACGAGTAAATTGTGTCCCGTCATTTCTTTCGGTTGCGGCAAACCGAGAAGAAATAAAAGGGTTGGGGCAACATCTGCCAGAATGCCGTCTTCACACCGGTACTTGGCCGCGTCCCGGGCGACATAAACAAAATGTACAAGATACCGAGTGTGCGCGGTATTTGGCGAGCCGTCAGAATTGCGCATCTGCTCGCAATTACCGTGATCGGCAGTAATCAACGCTTTGCCGTCGAGCTCGAGAAGCTTCGGAATAATGCGGGAACAACATGCGTCCACCGTCTCCACCGCCTTAATCCCTGCTTCGACAACACCGGTGTGACCGACCATGTCCGGATTGGCGAAGTTCAAAATGATCAAATCGTACTCGGCCAGGCGCGGGATTAGTTCGTCGGTGACTTCGAACGCGCTCATCTCCGGTTGTAAATCGTAGGTCGCCACTTTGGGTGACGGAATAAGTTTGCGGTCCTCACCAGGAAGCGCCTTTTCGATTCCTCCATTAAAAAAGTAAGTCACATGTGCGTACTTCTCCGTCTCAGCGATGCGCAATTGACGTTTGCCAGCGGCACTGACGATCTCACCCAAGATGTGTTTCAGCTCTTGGGGCGCGAAGATGAATGGCGATGAGTACCGAACATCATACTGAGTGAGCGAGATGAAGTGAACTTGCGGCCAAACTTCCCGATCGAAGCCGTCGAAATCCTTTAGCAGAAACGCTTGCGTTAGCTGGCGCGCACGGTCGGCGCGAAAATTGAAAAACAAGACCGTGTCGTTATCGCGGACACGCTGTTCGTTCGCGAAAGCGAAAACGAGCGGAGGCATGAATTCGTCGGTCTTGCCAACCGAGTATTGCCGCTCCACAGCGGCAGCGGGTGATGATTCGCAAAATTCACCGCGACCAAGGACAATTCCGTCCCATGCTTTTTTTGTGCGATCCCAGCGGCGGTCCCGATCCATCGCAAAATAGCGCCCGACCACAGTGACAATCTTAGCGCCGCTCTTCTGAAGTTCCTTTTCACAAGTTCTCAAAAATTCCGCTCCTCCCGTTGGCGACGTGTCCCGTCCATCGGTGAACGCGTGCACGAAAATTTCCTTAACGCCCGCCGCATGCGCGGCGTTCGCCAGCGCGATCATGTGCGAGTAGTGGCTGTGCACGCCGCCGTCAGACACCAACCCGAGCAGGTGCAGTCGGTGTCCGCGCGCAGCGGCTAGACCCCCCTGCAAAACAGGATTTCGTTCCAGCTCACCATCGGCGATCGCCTTATTAATCCGAGTCAGGTCCTGATAAACGATTCTTCCGGCTCCAAGATTAAGATGGCCAACTTCCGAATTTCCCATTTGGCCTTCCGGTAAACCGACGTCCATGCCGCTGGCGCTCAACGTTGAGCCCGGATATTCCTGGTACAACTGATCGTGAAACGGGGTCGACGCGAGCAATGTCGCATCTCCATTCTGTTCGCGGTTCTTCGGGCCGCCCGGATTGATACCCCAGCCGTCGCGTATGATGAGCATCACTGGGCCAGCCATGTATTTTGCACTTTGCCGACGAACGACAACGTGGACAAGCAGTTCTTTGTTTCTGTCGAATTTTAGAACATTTGCAGCCGTCAAAGACCGCCGCTACAAGAGAGAAAATGAAGTGGCGCAACCAAGTACTGGCGTTTGTCTGTCTCCTCGCCTTTGCAGGAGTAGGCGTCATTTATTTTCAACATTGGGTTATCCGAAAGCCCTTCGGAATTATCGTGTTTATTGGCGAGGGACTTTCGCCAGCAAGGCTGGCGCCTACTCGCACTTATGCCGCCGGAGCAGGCACACGCTTGAACATGGACTCCATGCCCTACGCGGCGCTGGTGATGAATTACTCGAAAGACTTCGCTGCGCCCGATCAGGCGGCCGCCGCAACCGCAATTGCGACCGGTGAGCGTGTAAACAATCGCGCCATCGCCATCAACGCGGAGGGCAAACCGATCAAGAGCATCATTGAGTTAGCGCGCGAGTACGGACGAGCTACAGGCCTCGTCACCGACGCAAAGCTCACCGACCCGACAAGCGCAGCGTTCTACGCGCACATAGCAGACCCAAACGACTCGGAGAAGATCGCAGCTCAGTTTCTAGATCTCGGAAATATCGACATCGCGATGGGCGGCGGCGCGGCGCAATTTATTCCTGCGACCAAAGGAGGCGAGAGACAAGATACGCGCGATTTATTGCTCGAGCTGCGTGGTAACGGATTCGACATTGTCCGGACACGCACGGATTTGGAAGCGGTTCCAGCATGGCGCCGGCCAAAACTCTTCGGCATCTTCAGCAACAGCGATCTCGCGTTCGCGAATCAAGTGGAAGAGCGGGGTCAACAACCCAGTCTTTCCGATATGGTAAGACGAGCGGTCCAATTGCTGCAGTACAATGCCGGCGGCTATTTACTCGTTGTCGATGCAGGCTTAATGCGCAAAGCGGCTGAGGAAAACAACGGGGAACGAACTCTAACACAAACCATCGAATTGGACCGCGCGATCGCTGTGGCGCGAAGTTACGGTGGGACAAAAGCTACGATCATCGTCTGCGGTGATGCAGCCGTAGGCGGGATGAGCTTGAATGGGTTTCCCTTCCGGAAGGACAGTGGGATTGCGCTGCTGGGGTTCAATTCAGCAGGCCAACCATGGATTACCTGGGCCACCGGGCCGCACGGCACAAAGTCATACGGCGCGGCGAAACTGCCGCTTAACCAAGACCCGGCCGAAACGAAAGAACCTACACAGGAACAGCCCGAGCCTGCCGCGTTCTATACAAAATCGGCGCTCGTCACGGTTGAAGATGTCGTTGCATTCGGCAGCGGTCCGGGAACAGATTCGTTGCAAGGAGTTGTCGAGAGCACAGACATTTTCAAAATCTTGCGGGACGAATTGTGACGACGTCAGCTTTGCCGCCGCGAATCGCTGAATGGTAAATGGGCGATCGTTAGGCCGACGTAACCCGTAGTCGGACTATTTCGTCGTTTCCCGGTACGGCATGTGGAGTTGATACAACCTGATCTGCTGATCCAAGTCTGTCGTGAGCGACTCCTCCCCTTGCATCCGGGTGAGTTGCATCGCCGAACGAGCAGTTCGAATCGCGTTAGCAAATTCGCCATTCTCCGCGTACGCGGCTGCCAGAGTCCGCAGTACGAGGGTGTTCGCACCGCCTGTCAGTCGATCGGCTTGTCTTGCAAGCTCAACCGCCTTCGGACCATTTCGCACTGAGGCATCCTGTGATGTTGCCAGCAGCCAGGCCAGATTGGTCAGCGTGGGAATGGAACTCGGTGCGATCTCAAGCGCTTTTTGGTAATGCTGCATCGCTTCCGCGGGGTTGCCTTTTTCTTCCAGAGCGATGGCCAGCGTGGTCTGACAATCTACATCCAAAGGCCAGAGCTCCAGCGCACTGCGACAAACCTGGATGGCGCCGTCGAGTTCGCCTTTCTCCAGCAACGCCTGGCAAAGTCCGTAACGAGCGAGAAAGTGATCGGAGTGCGCCATCATTGCCTTTTGGTAATGTTCGATTGCGTCGTCAATCCGGCCTTTTCGAAGCAGCGCATCGCCTAACGAGACCTGAGCATCCGGATCCGTTGGTCGCATAGCTACGGCCCGTTCGCAATGTTGGATAGCCTCGTCAACCTGGCCTTTCCTTACAAGCGCCGTGCCCAGATTGTACTCGGCGTCCCACGAGTCGGGCTGCATTTGCAACGCCGACCGGTAATGAGCGATACCATCGTCGAGCTTGCCTTGCTGAAGGAGAACAAGACCGAGATTCGTATGCGCCATCCAACATCCGGGGTTTCTTGCCAGGGTGGTGCGCCAAAGCGTTTCAATATCGGTATATGTCGCGGCTTGCCGCCACGTCAGCATCCCCAAGCCCGCTACCACTAACAACGCAACGCTCACAATGACGGCCCGATACTGCGCAAATTTGTCGGACAAATTGACTATGCCCGCGCTGGCGAGCGCAATCGGACCGATGCACGCCAGATACTGGTAATGATCTGCCACGAACGTGTAGCGAAACGTGAACAACATGATGAATCCCAGCACCGGGGTAAGCGTGGCGACGAAGAATGCGGCCGCGACTTCAACGCTACGTCCGAAATACCGCCTGCTAAAGTAAATGGCCACGCACGCCGCAAGGCCCGCGAGTAACCAAATATAGTCGATGAAATTTGTCGGTGAGATGTTCCATTTTGGATAAATAAAAGTGAGATTGGACGGCCAAAAGATTTTGCTCAGGTAAAACCAGACAGCGCGGCTCGCCACGAGTATTCGCTCGGTCGGACCGAGAAAGGTAAACAGACCTCGGTTCGTACCCTGATGGTAGCGTTCCCACCAAATCGTGAGTAACCCCATGCCGATGCCAAGCACGACAAAAGGAACAATCTGAATGAGACGACGCATTGTGATCGATCTCTTCTGCAACCACAGAATCAAAAATAACGCAGCCGGCAGCGTGCAAGCTGTTGCTTTCGCTGAGAGCGCCAGCACATAGCAAACCAATGCCAGGCAATAGACGAGCCATCGGCGCCGGGTTCGTTCGTCAACAAACGCAATCCAGGCAACCAGCGTCAGCAAAAAGAAAAATCCCATCAGCACGTTCTTGCGTTCGGTAATCCATGCGACTGATTCGACTTGCACCGGATGTAGCGCGAAAATTGCCGCGGCCAACCACGAGCCGGGTACTTTTAGCCGCGCCAGCACCGCCCATATCAAAAGGGCATTGCCAACATGAAGCAGCAGGTTGATCCAGTGATAACCAGTCGTGTTCAGGCCCCACAACGCGTGCTCGATGCGAAATGTGCTGTAAGTCAATGGGAAATACTGCGACGGGGAATCGAGAGAAAACCAAATCCGCTGCCAACCGTCCGAAGCGGTTAATAATTCGTTTTTGATAATATAGTCATCGTCGTCCCACAGGAATCCCCCATGCCAGGCCGGCCGGTACGCAAAGATCGTCAAGGCTGTGAGGACAACAGCAAAAATCAGGGCGCGACCGCGCGAAGAAAAAATCCGCCTCGCCATTTCACGCATAAACTAACCGCAGCCCAACAAAACCGAGGAGACAAGGTGCCGCCGAGACGCCATATCCCAACGCGGTCCACCCGACATTTCAAGCGCCACCTTCGGTTGCAACGTGACGTTTCTCATCCAAATAGGAACTTCCGTGGTGCGTAAGACCGACATTAAGAATGGGCGCATGCAGTTTGCATGGTGGACTCTGGGAATAATCGTTATTGGTCTCGTTCTCGCAATCAGGATTCGCCTCCTGGGAATTCCCCTTGAACGCGACGAGGGCGAGTACGCTTATGCCGGTCAGCTCATATTGCAAGGCATCCCCCCTTACAAGCTGGCTTATAACATGAAGTTCCCTGGCACCTATGCCGCATACGGCTTAGTGATGTCAATATTTGGACAAACCATTCAAGCGATTCATCTCGGTTTGCTCTTGATCAATGTTGCCACAATCGCGCTGATTTTCTTTGCCGGACGCCGCCTGATCAACACAGTCGCCGGAGTCACCGCCGCCGTGAGTTATGCCGTTCTGTCTGTAAGTCCGTCGGTCCTTGGTTTGGCCGCACACGCGACAAATTTTGTTGTACTACCCGTTCTTGGAGGAATACTTCTCCTGCTCAAAGGGCAACGATTAACCGATTCGGAGCCGTCTCAACCAAAACAATTAGTGCCACTTTTCGCTGGGGGAGTGCTGTTTGGTATTGGCGTTCTAATGAAGCAGCCCGGGCTGCTATTCGTTCCTTTAGGAATCATCTACATTGTCTGGCGTGATCTGAATTGCCGGATTTCGCTGAACAGAATGCTTATACACATTCTGATCTTCGTGGCGGGTGCAGCTCTTCCACTGGGAGTAACATCCCTGATCCTCTGGCGAGCGGGCGTTTTCAATACATTTTGGTTTTGGACGATTAACTACGCCAGACAATACGGCAGTCTCGTGCCGCTCAGGCAGGCGCCACAAATCTTTCTCCGCAGCGCTAACGAAGTCGTCCTGACAGGTTGGCCAATTTGGATGTTGGCAGGGATCGGAGCCCTTATCGGTCTTTGGGATCAGCGGATCCGTTGCCGCACACTGTTTCTCGTTGGGTTCCTCTTCTTCGGAGCATTAGCAGTGTGCCCAGGACTCTTTTTCCGAACCCACTACTTCATTCTTATTCTCCCAGCGGTGTCGCTTCTTGCTGGTGCGGCAATTAGTAAACTAGCTGAGGTTCTGCAGGGCAGGTCAATTTTGCTCAGATTCATCCCACTCCTGCTTTTTGCCGTAGCCCTTAGCGTCCCAATTCTGTTGGACAAAAAAATCTTCTTTGAAGTTCCTCCTGATCAAGCATGCGGACTCATCTATCCCGGCAATCCATTTCTAGAATCCGTTCGAATTGGCACCTACTTGCGCGGCCAGACCGAACCGAGCGACACAATTGGTGTGTTGGGCTCCGAACCGGAGATTTATTTCTATTCCCGCCGGCATTCGGCGACGGGATATATTTACGCCTACGGATTAATGGAGCCGCAAAAATACGCCGAACAGATGCAAGAGGAGATGATTCGCGAAATTGAAGCGGCGCGTCCCAAGTACCTAGTTTCGGTCGCCATGGAGTATTCGTGGCTCCGGCGGAGAGATTCCGCAGAGGCAATTTTCAATTGGGCGAACGCGTACATGGCCCAAAATTACACGGCAGCCGGATTCGTGAATATTAAGCCGAATGAGACCGATTACTTCTTCGGCGACGTTCCGCAAACAGTGGAAACTCTTAAGGATTACATCCTGATTTATAGACGAAAGCTTTAGTTATCCAACAACTGAGACCCCAGGTGCACAGAACCAGCCAATCAACCGCTCTCCGCAGGCGACACAGAAATCGGGTTACCGTTTGTATTTGCGTCGGCCTCCTCCTCCTAATATGGGCGATCTTTAATCAAACACTGCGGTTCGATTTCGTTAATTACGACGATCCGAGCTACGTCTATCAAAACACCAGGATCGCCGGCGGCATTACCCTCGCCAACATCGGTTGGGCATTCACTCACGTTCATTCCGAGAATTGGCATCCGCTGACCACGATCACGCACATGCTCGACTCTCAGTTGCACGGGTTGAACGCAGGCTGGCACCACCTTACCAATGTGGTGCTTCACGCTGTGGCGGTTATCCTTCTCTTTCTTGCGCTGCAGCAAATGACAGGCGCAGTGTGGCGCAGCGCGTTTGTGTCGGTCATTTTCGCGGTGCATCCGCTGCATGTGGAGTCAGTCGCCTGGATTGCCGAACGCAAAGACGTATTGAGCGCGGTCTTCTTCATGCTGACTCTGCTTGCGTACTTACATTACACGCGCGAACCGTCGGTCGGCCGGTATCTAATCGTCGCACTTGTGGTTGCCCTCGGGCTGATGTCTAAGCCGATGCTTGTTACAATCCCGTTCGTTCTCTTACTGCTTGATTATTGGCCGCTCAGGAGATTTGAATCCAGAAAATCTAATAACGGCCATCAGCCGTTACGACTCGTTCTGGAAAAGGTGCCGTTAATCGCTCTCTCTGCCATTTCAAGCACAGTCACATTTTTGGCTCAACGGGGAGCAATTGGTTGGACGGAGCAGTTGCCAATTTCAGAACGCGTCACTAATGCCTTGGTTGCCTATGTTGTTTACATCCGACAGATGTTATGGCCAGCGGGTCTCGCTGTCTTCTATCCGCACCCGGAGAACAGACTGCCAGCATGGGAGGTCAGTTTTGCCTTCATCGTCCTTGTTGGAATCACCTTGGCAGCATTGTTATTGAGAAGGAAACGGCCTTATTTCGTGACCGGTTGGTTGTGGTACCTGGGCATGCTTGTGCCAGTCATTGGGTTGGTGCAAGTAGGATGGCAGGGACACGCGGATCGGTACACATATTTGCCGCAAATCGGCCTTTACATCGCAGTGACCTGGGCAGTAGGCGATTTGACGCGCTCGTTGCGTTTTCAACGTACAATTTTAAGCGCCGCTACGATTTTAATAGTCGGTGCTTTGAGTTGGTGCGCCTGGCTCCAGACATCCTATTGGCGCGATAGCGAAAGTCTGTTTACTCATGCGCTCGCCGTGACGCGCAACAATGATGTTGCCCTGAATAACCTCGGCATCATTTTCCTGGATAAAGGACAACTGGACGAGGCGATTTCAAAGCTCCAAGCGGCCATAGATCTGCGTCCCGAGAACGCGCCGGCTCATGACAATCTCGCGAAGGCACTATTGAAAAAGGGACAGGTACCCCAGGCGATGGTTCATTATCGCAAATTTTTAGAACTGGATCCTGCAAACGTGGAAGCGCGTAACACTTTAGGTACAGCGCTAATTCAACAAGGGCACATAAGAGAAGCTATCGAGCAGTGGCAGGAGGTGCTGGCGACACAACCAGAGAATGGTAACGCCGCGAGCAATCTTGCATGGGTGTTCGCAACGTGTCCTGAAGACTCAATCCGGGATGGCACACGCGCGGTGGAACTGGGCGAGAGAGCGCTTCGTATCTCAGGTGGTAAGATTCCAATGATTTATAAAGTGCTCGCAGCCGCGTACGCAGAAAATGGGCGGTTTGCCGACGCCATTGAAACCGCGCGGCAGGGGGCCGGGTTAGCAACTAGCCAGGGCAACCCTGCACTGGCTGCCGAGCTGGAAAGCAATATTGCTCTTTTTCAATCCGACACACCGCTTCGTGATCCAGGAATAACAAATGCCAGTTCGTCGCCCTAACACCCGTGGCGCGAAAGAGCGGAAGGTTTCGAACCGTCGCAAGCCTTTGTCCATTGTCTCTGCCTCGGCATCGACTGTCGCCTCTTGGCACGCGAAACCATGGATCACCGACCTTATTGTCTGTCTTGGTCTGATGGCAATCACCTGGGCTGTATTTGGCCAGACGTTGACTCACGACTTCGTCAATTTTGATGATCACGTTTACGTCTACGAAAATCCGCTCGTCATTAAAGGGTTTTCCGCCGAGGGGATGATCGCTGCGTTCACGCATACTCATGCGCGGAACTGGCATCCTTTAACCACGCTTTCCCACATGCTCGATTGCCAGCTGTACGGATTAGACGCCGGTAGCCATCATCTCACGAACGTGATTCTTCACACAATCTCGGTGCTGTTACTCTTTCTGGTACTCAAGCAAATGACCGATGGGCTCTGGCAAAGCGCTTTTGTGGCTGCGTTATTCGCCATCCATCCGTTGCACGTCGAATCGGTGGCTTGGATTGCCGAACGAAAGGATGTTCTCAGTGCGGTGTTTTTCATGCTGACGCTGGCCGCGTATACTCACTATACGCGCGCGCCGTCTATACCTCGATATCTGCTCGTAGCGCTGCTTTTCGCTTTTGGACTGATGTCAAAACCCATGCTCGTCACCCTGCCATTCGTGTTATTACTGTTGGATTACTGGCCGCTCAACAGAATTGGGGGTAACAAATCGAGAGAATTCGGCTATCTACTACGAAGATTCATTACGGAAAAGATTCCGTTGTTTGCGATGTCCATTTTTTCCTGCATCGCGACGCTGTTAGCGCAAAGGCAGGGGCCGAGCGCGATCGATCAATTGCCATTCCTGTGGCGGCTGGAGAATACGTTTGTTACCTATGTTACTTACATTTGGCAAATGTTATGGCCCGCGCGGTTGGCCGTCTTCTATCCCCATCCCAATGACCGGCTATCCCTTCTGCCAGTTATGGGCGCGATTGCACTCCTTGTTGCTATCAGCCTGGTAGTAATTTCTTTAGGTCGAACGAAGCCTTACCTGGTTACGGGTTGGTTTTGGTATTTGGGAATGCTCGTTCCAGTAATTGGGCTGGTCCAGGTTGGCGAACAGGCACATGCTGACCGTTATACCTACCTGCCACAGATCGGACTTTACATCATGATAGCGTGGACGGTTGGCAGTCTGCTCTTGGAATCAACTCGTCTCAGTCGCGCAGTCGTCGGGGTCATCGCCGCGCTTATAGTCATGACCCTGACCGTGTGCGCTTTTGATAACACCGCTTATTGGAAAAACAGCCAAACGCTGTGGAACCACGCGCTCGCCGTTACCGACGAAAATGATGTAGCTCATAACAATCTTGGCTTTCTCTTCCTGCGAAAAGGAGAATTGGACAAGGCTGTTTCAGAGTTTCAGACGGCACTGGATATACGGTCCGGAAACACTCAGAGTCATTACAACCTTGGTACGGCACTCGTCCAAAGTAACCTTGGTAACGCCCTTGCCAGGGAACAGCTTTGGGATGCCGCAATCGATCACCTCCAGGAAGCCGTAAGGCTTCGTCCTGATTACGGAGATGCATACTTCAATCTTGGAAGCGTGCTGTTTCAACAGGGCAAAATCGATCAGGCGATCGCCCAATGGCAGACAGCGCTCGCGATAAATCCGCGCGACGCAGTAGCTTACCGCAATGTGGCCGACGCGCTTCGCAAACAAGGAAAACTGAAGGAGGCAATCTCCGAATACGAGCAGGCGCTAAATATAGCGCCAGAAGACAGCGCGACGTTAAACAACATGGCATGGATTCTCGCGACTTCTTCCGACCCTTCGATGCGTGATGGCGCACGTGCGGTCGCGTTAGCAGCGAGAGCGGTGCATGCGTCGGGCGGCAGAAATGCAAGCTTCGTTCGCACGCTTGCAGCCGCGCAGGCAGAGGCCGGACAATTTGCCGAAGCGGCAGCAACAGCGGAGGCGGCAAAAGAATTGGCCAACACGCAGAGTAAGCCAGAGCTCGCAAGAAGATTAGACGAAGAAATTAGTCTCTACCGCTCGGGGGCAGCTCTTCGATATTGACAGACACGCATCGCTCCTCAAACACGATCTGTCTGATTACTTATGGAAAGGTAGACCCAAGTCGTAAAGCGCGAGTTCCCCCTGCAGTGCATCCGCCAAATTGGTGTTACCTTCGACATTCGCTGCTTCCAACGCCTGTTGCGCAGTTTCTTTAGCCTCGGTAAACTGGCCGGCTTCCGCGTAGGATGCGGCCAGGATTCGGAGAACGGTTGCATGCTGGTCGCTCCTGGAACTCGCGGAGTCGGCGCGCTCAGCCAAACGCACAGCCTCGGATCCGTTTCGCAAAGAAGCGTCGGCAGACGTCGCCAGCAGCCATGCCAGGTTACTTAACGCAGCTAAATTTTCAGGGGAAACTTGAAGTGCTTTCGTGTACTCGGTCATTGCATCGCGAAAATGTCGCTTGGCAAGCCATGCGCTGCCTAAATTGGCGTGAGCGTCTGCGCTATCAGGATGCGCCTCGAGGAGCTTTTGGTATTGGATAATGGCTTCATCAATGCGACCCCTGCGCAGAAGCGCGCTGGCAAGATTGTATCGCGGTTCCTCCTGATCGGGTATCGCTGCGAGGCAGGCGGTGTATCTGGCGATAGCCCCGTCGAAATCGCCGTTGGCTATAAGCGCGCTCGCGAGGTTACATGACGCCTCGGCGTAGTCGGGCTGGATTTCAAGCGCCTTCCGATAATGCGTTATGGCCTCATCAGCCCGCCCGATCCCGAAGAGCGTAACACCGAGATTGTTTTGTGTCTCTGCGTCAGTGGGATTAATCGCAGCGGCTTTCTTGTAGTGCGCAATTGCGTCGTCGAACTGACCTCGCCTGCTAGTCGAGCGAGGTCAATTGCGTCGTCGAACTGACCTCGCTCGACTAGCAGGCGGCCCAAGTTGTAATGCGCCTCGGCGTAACCGGGTCGCAAGTCAACAGCTCGCCTGTAATGGCCGATCGCCTGTTCCGTTTCTCCCTTTGCGCTGAGAACGATGCCCAGATTGTAATGCGCCATCCAGCAATCCGGATTTTCTTGGAGCGTCGCTGTGTACAAGGTGAAGAGATTGTGATATTCCCCAGTCTGCCGCCACGTCAAAAAAGCGAGCGATACCAAAACAATTCCGCACAGGCCAGTGCTCAAAACCAATCGCTTTCGCGAACCAAAAAAATCACTGTCCAAATGCCGTAGGGCGTCTGTGTCAGACGTCAATACTCCCGAGGTCTCACAGAACCGCCCAACAAGAGTGGCGATCCCCGCTCCGGCCAATGCGAGCGGACCCATGCTCGCCAGATACTGAAAATGATCGCTTACGAATGAGTAACGGAAGAAAAAGACGGTGAAAAACCCGAGCACAGGAAACAGGGAAACAACATAGTAGGCAGTGGCAAAGAAGAGCGCCCGACCCCACTTCGCCTGGATATACCACAAGGAAACTAGCGCTGCGACCGCTGCTACGAAGGGTAGGTATGCAACGATTTTTGATGAATCGACCTGCCACCGAGGATAGATGAAGATCAGAGGATCCGGCCACAGCAGTTTGCTGAGGTAGAACCAAATTGCTTTGCCAGCGATAATCAGACGTTCCGGAAAGGTTTGCGCCCAATCAGGACCAATCGCACGCGCGTGAAATTTCTGTTCCCAAATCGTCCACACGCTTGCGAGGGCTGAGACCAGAGCAAATGGAGTGAGACTCAGTACATCGCGCCAGCGAATTTGGCGTCGCAGCCACCAGACGCAGAGCGCAAGAACGAAAGGCAACATCACTACCGAAGGCTTGCTTAGTGTCGCCAGAATGAAGGAAACCAGCGATAAAAGGAATGTTCCCAACGAACCGCCCCCTCCAGATTGTACACACTTAGAAGCAGATTCCGCCGCTTCTTCTCTTCGACTCTGCCACTTTAAGAAACAAAAGATCGATAAAAGATAAAAGAGACACGACTGCGCGTTCTTTAACTCAGTAATCCACGCGACCGACTGCACCATGACCGGATGCAAAGCCCAAAGTGCAGCGCCAAGCCATGCACCGCGAACTTTGAGTAATTGTAAGACGCGCCAAAGCAGGACTGCTGAGGCAGCGTGCAAGAGGACGTTCAGGAAATGATATGGAAACGGATTTAGCCCGACAAACTTGTGTAGCGTCCAAAACGTGGTCAGCACGAGCGGATAATAGACCGCCTGCGTAGTGGTCCAGATTTCCTTCAACCCGAGCGGACCGATCACGCACGGGTTCCGCGTCAGATGCGATTCATCGTCCCAAATGAAGTCCGCACGAAAAACCTGGGCGTAGACAATGAAAACGAAAGCGACTAAGAGCAGCGCCCAAAACCAAGCCTGTCTCCAGAATGGAACACGAACGTTGCGAACTGTAACGAATTGATCCAAGGACCTGGCGTCAACTTTGGCGAGTTGGTGGCAATTCGGGTAATCGCGTCAAGGAGACTGAGCGCTGGTGGCTTTCGCGATGCGCAGGTTCTCCTCGGCTTCTGGAAAATCCGGATGAAGACGCAGCGCCTCTTCGAATTGTGTAATTGCTTGAGAAACGTTGCCCTGACCCATGAGAACCTTTCCAAGATAATTGTGGGGTTGAGCCAGCTTCGGGTTGAGTTCAGAAGCCTTCTGGAAATGATCCCGGGCTTCCGTCAGATCGCCTTTTTCCAAAAGCAAATTACCCAGATCGATCTGCGCATCGATGTAAGCGGGATCCATTTGCAGAGCCTGGCGATACTCAGCGATTGCCTCTTGTGGTTGTCCGTGTTTCTCCAGGAACGCACCATAGCTATAATGCGCTTGCGCTGATTTTGGCGCTAAACGAATGGCCGTTTCAGATTCAGAAGCGGCCTCGTCTTTGCGACCGACTTGGTCTAAGAGGTAGGCGTAGCCGGAATGGTACTCAGCGTTCTTGGGCTCGATGCGTAATGCTTGCTCAAAATGGTTTTGCGCCTCACCGAACTCTCCCTTCGTTGTCAATAGCGATGCCAGGCTGACGTGCGCCTTCGCTGAACCTGGATTCAAATGTATCGCCTCACCAAATTCCTTCGCGGCTTCATCCTGTCGACCAGCCTCCTGCAGTTCGGTCGCGTAGTTAACGTGTGCGCGCGCGCTTGTCGGGAGATCTGCAGCAATCGCGCCCAAGCGTTCGAGTTTGCCCTGACCACTGTGTAGTTCGGCAAACCACAGTATCCCGAGCGGAATCACAAAAATGGCGACCCATTTTGCGCCATGCAAAGCCCATCCGGGCAGAAAGCCACCTAATGAAACATCCGTTGTTCCACCCGCAATACCGAGCGATTGCCGGGTCGATTTCTCCCGCACCTTCCAAATGAATCCGTCGTAATAAAAATGGAGCAGTGCCGATGCGGTCACGACACCGGTAAGAACGTTTTTAATCGCGTCGATGCCGACAACCGATTTGGACAAACTAAGTCCGCCGTAGGCAAGCACCAGGCCTATGTACACTCCCACCAGCGCGCCACTCCGCCGGAATACAAAGCGCATGAACCCACCGATCGAGCTGTCGCTCTCAACTCGTTTCCGATTGTAAATCCAGACCAGCGAGAGGTATTGCACATCGTGAAAAACTTCGAACAAGGCGACACCGACCAGCACGCTGGCCACAACGTTGTTGCAATACCACCAGAACGAAATGCTCGTGACCAGCAGCACAAGCTTAACGGGACTGGGCCGTTTTCCGCTGCTCCACATCCAGATAAAATTCGCGAGAAAAAGAGCTGAAATAAGAAGTGCGAGCGCAAGCAAACCTTGTTGGCCCGATCGAAGAACCGCTGGCGGAATGAGAGGTCCTCCCGCGGAATAGTACGTTTCCAAAGTGTCGGTCATTCGTTGCGGCGAAAGAAGAACAGCTGTTGCAAACCAAATCGCGCACACGGCAAAATCGAGGCGACGTGTTATCTCGGCAAAGGATCCGACTTTCGCATCATAGATGCGGCAGAACCCGTACGTTTGCATCATGCCGTGCCACACGCCCCAGATAAACGCCACTAACACAATTCCCTTCAGGTCCCACACGGAAAAGGCTGCGCAAACAACGACCAAAAAGATGGGTGCACAAATGAAACGCCATCGGAAACGCTGAAAAAGCGCACGGTCACCGTAAGCTCGAATCATTCCCGGCAAGTGATGTCCCATTGCGCCGAACGCAGCGACGAAGAGATAAATGTCCTCTGCGCTCCAGAAGCCTTGTGCCGCAATGAACATCGGCACCAGGAACAACGGTGTGCAGACGTAAAGAACCAGGTCCCGCCAGCTATTGAGAATCCACAAGCTCGGCTTACGGCCAGTCGCGGCCGGCGCTGGCCCAGCAGGCATCGTTTGCGCTGATGAAATCCCCGGGACGAACTGCATGCCTTCTCCTTAGCGGAGCAAAGTTTCTCTCAAAGCGCCGCAAAAATCAATCTTGAGATGTTCAAATCGTACGAAATTCCAAACCGCGAAGTGCAACTGTCTACCAGGGGAATCGGTGGTGACATCTCGAAGCGCTTGAATATGGAAAACGCCGAAAAGCAAAACGGCCGGGTTCGTTTTCGAACCCGGCCGCTGTGAATTAACGAAAGTTACAGTTTTAGAATCGCTTCTTCAGTCCGACGTACCAGAACCGACCTTTGATGGTGGTAAGTGATTCGTCGTATCCGTTCTCGAAGCTGCCTGCTACGAACGGCGGATCTTCGTCAAATACGTTCTGCATACCCAACGTGACCGTGGTGTTGTTAAGCCACCACTTCCAGTTGCTGCAGCCGTACTCGGCCGTCGATACAGGGACAACATTCTTCTCCTTGCCGTCGTGCGTCCGCACGTTTTTGCCGCCGTCCTTGGCGAAGCCGGGGACTTCCGCTGGCGCGGGTGGTGGCAGATTGAACGTGTAGTTGAACAGCAGGTCCAGCGTGGTCAGAGCGGATACTTTGCGCGCCCGTATTTCATTACCGTTCGGCGGGTTAAGATTCGTGCCGCCAAGTGGACCACTTCTCGGTTCGTTCAGTTTGGACGAGCCTGTCAGGCTGGCGTTATCATCTTCATACTGACCGGTCCAGTGGACGATCGCACCGACATCCAAGCCCTGCATCCACGTATCTGCTGGACCATCATAAAAGAGGCTGAAGTTAGCCCGGTGCCACGGCAGCGAACTAGTCAACGCAAATGCCGGTGGCAGGAACTCACCAGCAATGCCAACCCGTTTGACACCAGGTGCAGCTTGGAACTCAGCCCGCGAGAGCCAGGTGCCATTAACCGTGGTGGTGAACCTACCAAAGTCCCCATGGCCGAAGATCGAGGAATCCAGAATATAAATTGCTTCATAGTCGAGACCCTCAAAGATGGCGCCCGAAAGGTTGTTGTTAGGATCGATGACCAGGTCGACTGGACCGGGTTCGCCAGCCGGATTATTACCGGCTGAACGGAATACCGCTGTGCCGCCAGGGCCAAATACGGACGATGCACCATTATTTGGCGGAGGATTCTCCAGGATGATGGTTTGCGCGCCGAGCGTTGCTACGATATCGCGCATATCGATGTGCCACCAGTCGGCACTCAGTGTTAATCCCTTTACCCATTTCGGACTGTAAACAGCTCCGTAGGTCCACTCATACGCTACTTCTGGATGTATTTGAGGGTTACCCAGGATTCGCTCCTCGATCTGTGGCTCGGTCTGAGTTGAGAACGGATCGGCCACGATCGGGAAGTTTTGCGAGGAAGCAGGGGTCACCTCAGAGAGCGTTGGCGCGTGGAAGGCCTCGGTATAGCTGCCACGCAGTGTCAGCGCACCGATGTACTTGGGATCCAACGGCTGCCACCGCACAGATACCTTCGGCTTCTGCGCGTTATACGTGCTGTGCTCTGCCGGGACCTTCGGGAACAACCCGGAAGGCAGCACCGCTGAAGTATTGGTGCTGTACCATTCCTCGCGCTCGGCGAAGTCTACTTCGAAGCTATAGAACGCGGGGAAGTTCCAAGTTGGGCTGGTAAATGGCACTCGCACTTCCTCGTAGATGCCCCAGATATCTCGATTGACCTTGTAACTTTGGCCGTCTGTTGAACCAATGGTGTTAAATGTCGTGTTCAGCGCATCCCGATCGCGGGTGAACCGCGGCGCGTCGTACTCACCTCCGATTGCGAACGACACTGGGCCCGCGGGGAGGTTGAACAGGTCACCGTTAAAGGTGGCGTAGTATATTGGCAATTCATACTCACCCGAGTTATGCAAGGTCACATAAACCTGACCTCTGGCCGCAGCTGTGTTAATGCCGTTGATACCAAAGAACGGATTAAATGCGGTCGCAGGATCTGTATCCAGGAGTGCGGCGCGCAGGCCTGGCTGGCTGACTTCACCCACGGAAAGGTCCTGACCTTCGTTTCGTGAATACCGGAAACCCGCTTCCCAGTTCCAGGTTTTGAAGTAATCGGCGATCCAGCCCATTTCACCGCGCAGCCCAATGTCGAATAACTGATCCCAGTAAGTGAATTTCTCGCTGCGTTGGCCGGTGTCTTGGACAGAGCGGAAACGAACACCAGTTGTGACTGGAAGACCAGACCCATCAGGGAAGAAGTTTGGAATCGTCGCGTCTGCAACAGTGAACGGATTGAATGGATTAGTGATAGGCACGCTAATACCGCTCGGACTAAAGAAAGTCCCGGTATTTCCGTTGTGGAACGGATCAGGTGTAAACGGCGCGGCTGCCAGGGACGAATCGAAGTATGAACGCGCGTATTTGAAGTCGCCAAATATCGTCAGGTATTTGTCGCACAAATCGCGGGTAAACGAACCGTAGTAAACCTGGCGATCTCCCGGAGGCAACGCCGGTGTAACAGCAGCGAAGTTATAGAAAAAGTAATTGCCACCACCTTTGTAGTCAGTGCCGAACTGGGGAAGGCCCGGTGCATTGAAGCCATTTGGATTCAAGATGCCAGGCGCGCCAGGATAGGCGTTGGGATTAACCGCATACGGACTCTTATAGAACGGGGATGTGGCCCGGTTGGGTGCCGAATGCGGCAGCGGCGAGTTCACTCCAAATTGTGTTGGCCCCGGAGGAGCGAAGAACATCCTGGGAAGTAGCCGACCTGATTGCACACGGCCAGGCTCGTTGCCGCTGCGTGCGTCGAAGCCTCCGAACGGTACAAAGAATCCGTTGGCGGAAATGTCGCGGTCACGGCTGAAAACGCCACCAAGGCGCTCCCAGAAATCGGCGATCACAACGATGTCCGTCTTGTCGTCGCCGGTGCCGGCCTTGATCCATGTCTCCCACTCGCCCATTTCATTGGAAGCGCCCAAGTTTGTATTCCCATACGTTCCGCCGATTTCCAGACCACGGAATTTGTGGATCAGGAAGAAGTTGACCACGCCAGCGATGGCGTCGGAACCGTACACGGCCGAAGCGCCATCCTTCAGGATGTCTACGTGATCAACCATCGAGAATGGGATCAGGTTGATATCCGGTCCGCCGCTAAATCCGGCGCCAGCCAACGAACCGTATGCGACTCGTTTGCCGTCGATCAGGACCAGGGTTTCCTTGGGCAACAGACCGCGCAGGTTAAATTGAATGGTCCCGTCGCCGCCGTTGCCGATGTTCAGGTTGACCGTTCCGCCCGCTTGCTGCGGAATGAACTCCTGAAGGTCGGTGGCATTGCGGATACCCAATTTCTCGATGTCTTGCGGCCGGTAAGTATCCACCGGGTTCGGGCCGGTCTCTTCCGCTGTGGGAATGTTCGAACCGGTCACAACGACGCGTTCGACCTCAGCCGTGGAAGGCGGAGGAGCCGCAGGCTCGGCAGGCACGGCCGGAGCCGGCAATTGCGCGAATGCGTTCGACGCAAGCGTTAATGAAAATCCGAGGCCCGCCATCAAAGCAAGACGAACGGATCTAAACGTTTTTAGTGCGTTTTGTGTCATTAGTTTCTCCATTGGTTTGGTTAGGTTTCGACAGGCTTATTAAATTTCTAAGACCCTGACAAGCTTTTTTTTTACTTTTTTGAACTTTTTTTGAACGACGAAATAAGAGCATTTGTCGGTCGAAATCCCCTCTAGCGGAACCCGCAAGGCTCTGACAAGCTTTTTTTTAAATTTTTTTGGCACGCGCTTGAAAATTTTTCAGCTGCACGCGTCGCAGATTTGAGGGTCGCGCCTGGAAGAAGATTGATATAACGAGGCGACATCAGATGAAAAAATTGAAACACCAATCCCTGTTGCTGGTTATCGCTTCGGCAATTGTCATTCTGGGTGTATGGCTTTTCAACCATTGGCCGGCCAAACAAATACATGAGCGTCGACCCATTGTCTCATTCGCAACCGCCAAGCCTGTGCTTCAGGCGCACGCGGGGGAACTCCCGGCAGAGTTGAAAGAGCCGGACGAAGGCAAGTGGAAAACCTGGGCTCAGCACGAGGACAACGCCGTTCGCACGCGTCTCGAGCAAGGCGCGCTCGATTCCATGATTAATCTGCTCTTATTCGGAACTTCTTTCACCAGCCAGCCGCGGGTCATTACAATGAACGATTTCGGGGACCCCGTCGTACAGACGCGGGTGACTGATCTTGTAAAAGCACTGCACAATCCGGGAAACAACGAGCGTATTATTTTTCTGCGAAACCTCCTCCGAAGCCGCGGAATCGAACCGGACAATTCCGGCGACTCCAACCAAACCAGGAATTTCGTCGAGGAAAATCTTCGACGCGTTGTCCAGGAGCAGAACATTATTCGCGAACAGGTTGATCAAGCAGGGCGCGAGAGCAACCAGGAGACCGGGCTTGCCGAGCGCTCACGTGTATTTCGTGATCGCGGCATCTCGGTCGACACCACCATTCTTTCAAGCTTCGGCATCGACGGCGCGCTACGCGATTTGGCTGACCGGGGAGTGCTCCCAAAAGGATCGATAACTCGGGTAGCGGTAATCGGTCCCGGTTTGGATTTCACCGACAAAGGATTCGGTTATGATTTTTATCCCCTCCAGACGCTGCAACCATTCGCAGTTTACGATTCACTTGTTCGATCGGGACTCGCCGAAAGCGGAAAGATCGAGGTTACTGCCTTTGACATCAGTCAGGAGGTTCTCGAGCATTTACGCCGTGCACGGGAGCGCGCCAAAAAAGGGGAGAAGTACGTTGTGCAATTACCGCGCGAGTCCTGGCCATGGGCTCCCGAAGCAGTTCAATACTGGCGTTCGTTCGGCAGCGAGATCGGTGCGCCTGTCGCTCCGATCGATCCGCCGCCAGCGCTGACGGGCCTCGAAACGCGCGCAGTCGCGGTTCGTCCAGAAGTGATTCTTTCGTGCAAACCCGCCGATTTGAACATTGTGTTGGAAGAGTTTGATCGATCGGCAAAAGGGACATTCGATCTGATCATTGCCACAAATGTGCTGATCTACTACGACACGTTCGAACAAGCGCTGGCGCTTCGGAATATCGCGAGCTTGCTCAAGCCGGGCGGATTTTTTCTAACAAACGATTGGCTGCCGAATGTGTCTCAAATCCCGATGCGTTCAATGGGATACACGCCCGTCCGTTACGGAGAGAGTGGCGACTGGGGAGATAACGTTGCTTGGTGGCAAAGGCAATGAGCCCAGGTGAAAGGTGACGCGTAGATGCGATAAGTTCGCTGAATCAGGGATTCGAGATTACAACGAGTTTGCCGTATTCGCGGGCCAATGGCGGTGATCCGAAGATCTTCTCGCAACGGGTTTCTACAAGCGATCGAATTGGGGCATCGGTCTCGAGGACGAACGTTGCCTCCCGATCGCGTCTGGGCTCGCGCCATGGCACATCCTCCGGATACACGAGGTACGGTGTTTCCAATATCTCGTTGGATACGGCCAGTTCTTCGTTGCTCTCAAACAGCAACGGATAAACGAAAGAGATCGTAGTCCACACTGAGGTCACATTGCGTTGCTTCAAAGCGCGATGAACCCCGTCGATATCCGCCGCGGAAATTCGTGTCATGCAGTACGTTTTCCCGCCCTCGCATACAGAGAGTGTCTCAATCTGATTGATTTGTCCGACACGGATGTGAACAAAGATTCCAGTTAACAAGATCGCGCCGAGCGCAGCGGCAGCCGACACCCGCGGCAAAGACGTCGACGCAGAGAAACCACGTTCCAACATTCGGCCCGTCAGCATCGATATGAAAAAACAGCCCCCAAGGAAATAACTGGGTACGCCGGGAATCAAAGTCAGGTAGGGAACGAAAGAAGCCGCTGTAAGGACGACCATATCAAAATCCGATTTTTGCCGGGCATCGGCTAAATCACCGCGTATCGCACCCAAAACTTTTCTGGGCGCCCTCACGAAAGGCCATATCCCGACGCCAAGCGCGAATAATGCGATCCCATAGAAAACGTAACCGACGGCGGGTTTCTCGCCGTAGTACCAAAGAACCGTGTCCGGCCCGAAGAACTTCGGCATTTCATCCAGAAAAATGCGTCGCCAATTAGAAAGCTGAACGATGGCGCGAAATCCACCGCCCGGGCTTTCAACGGCAACATATCGCCAATTACTGAACCGATGCAGGAGGTTAAACACGACCACTGGCGCATAGCCCAGCAGGAGCCCAATCAAACCGGCCTGCGCGCGACTCATTGAGATCTTGCGCCGCAAGATCAGCAGCAGCCACAAGGCGCCGATCAACGGGACCACCAACTCCAGACACCAGATGCTCAGGCCAGACGCAAGGCCAAAAAGAAATAATGTCCTTCGCTTGGGAACTGAGGCCGATTGAATCGATGCAAAGAGCAGCGTTAGGACAGGGATTGAAAGAAAATAGCCGGAATAACCTCGCACCTGAAAATGCCATTTCAAAAGCGACGGAGCCAGGACAAACGCGACCGTAGCGAAAAGGGCCGTTCGCTGGTCGTATAGGGCGCAACCCATTCGGTAAAACAGAACCAGACATAGGAGGGATAAGATGACGATGCAGCCTTTCAACGGAACAACGCCAACGCCGAACAAAGCGAATGCAACCGCGGCCAGATAAGCTTCCCATGCTGCGCCGCCATTGTACGGCTGACCATACATGTAGAAAGGGAAGTGGTGTGCTTCCAGAATGTGTTTGCCCATGAGACCGATGATGGCTTCATCGCTATGGACGTGCGTTTGCGACGCGAACAGGATGGCGAAACGGGCCGCCGCAACAACGACGAACAGTCCAATAAAAAGCGCGTGGCGACGCAGCAAAGTCAATTGACCGGCAATTCGAGGATGGGATGCCGCATTAATTGGCAGGCGGATGGAATCCGAAATCGGCTCGCAATTTTTCCCAAAGCCAATCGGCAAATGAATCTTTCTTTATCACAGCAGCGTTGGCGGCGACAAGGGTCTCGGCTTTATCGACGCTTCCATTCAAGCAATACAGGTATGCGAGCAAAAATGTGTTATCGACATTGAGCTCGCCACCGTTTTTCTCGTTCTCCAACAACTGAATCGCTCTCTCGATGTTCCGCTGCGCCAGCGCTGCTGCCATCAGATCGGGCATGATTTCCGGTGGAACCGTTGGGGAACTCTTTGCGATTCGATCGGCGATGGACACCCGCAACACATCGCTTCCCAAAACCTCGAGAACCGGTATCCGAAGGCGCGAATGACGCAGATAAAGGTCGAGCTCCGCGAGTTTGTTGCTTCCAACGGCTTCAGAAAGGTACCGCGTCTGCCGCACAGTGAAGAATGATTCCATCTCAGCAGCTCCCGGATTCAACGTCTGAGGCCAGATTTCATTAATCGTCGATGAGCGAGTAAAGCGTTGAACCGCCGCAGGCGCCGTCAGATAGTTCAGGACAAACCGATGGTTTGCTTCATCGTTCCACGGCTGATCGGTTAACCGCTTGGGGTAAGCGTCGGTTAGAGGCGCAACGTTCTGGGTAATTCGGTCGATCTCGTCGCCGTCCATCAAAAACAGCGCGCCCAATTGCTGCGGAACCTCAAGTCCTATCGTTCGCAAGTCTGCGCCCGTTTTCGGATCATTCCACAGCCGCCGAAGCTCATCTTCAGTCGTTTTGCGACCGGGGCCATTGATTCCCATCATAATCCAGTCCTGGTCGGCGCCGCCCCACACCAACGCATTCGGAAACGCGTTATGAAACCCTCGCAGGATCGCCTTGGTTTCTTCCACCCTCAATTGACTGATCGGAAGCCAAAATGTCGCGATCCCGTTTTCCTTCAGCCGGCTTCGCATCAGCGAGAAGAATTCCTGAGTATAGAGATTAACTGCCCCTGCCATTTTCGGCGGAGGCGGTTCTCCCGAAACCACATCGTATTTTTGCGGGCTGGCTTGCAGAAAAAATCGTCCATCCTGGACGACTGTGTGCACGCGCGGATCGCGCAGCGGATTCGAGTAATTGATTCCGGAATAAAAATCGGCCAGCGCGAATACCTCCTTTGAGATATCCACGACATCGATCCGCTCCACACTGGAATTGCGCGTAAATGCATCTGCTGTTACGCCGCATCCATAACAAAGGAGCAACACGTCTTTGGCTGCGGGATTGAACGCCAATGGAAGATACGCGAACAATCGCATGTAGCGCTGATTGCGCGGGTTTGTGGCTGACATCGAGAAGGCGTCACTCAACAAACGGTAATAGTACGGCTGGCCAAATAGATCGCGCCGCAGCAACTGCCAGGTGTCCGACGTGCCCTCAATCCGTTTTACCACGCGCGCGAGCTCGTGGCCGTGATCGTCGAGTTGATAGGGGCGGCTCGCGTGCGCGAAGTGCGCCGCGGCGCGTCCGAATGGGAAACAGATCAGACCGAAAATGAGTACTGACCAAAGCGTAATGATGGTGATGCCGACAGGCTGCCGAAATGACCACGTTGCGCGTTCGGCCAGCGCCAGGCTGAGCAAAGCATAACCGGCAGCGCAGCAAATGAGACTGGTTTGGAAGCCCAAAGTCGGCAACAAGAAAAAAGTCGCAACCAACGGGCCGATCGCGGCGCCCGCAGTGTTAAGCAGCGCCGTAAGTCCGGCACTGTTCATCCGGTCACCTACGCGCGCCTGGACCTCCGCTGCAATGAGCGGAAAGAGAGTGCCGGAAACCACCGCTACGGGGAACATCAGGGCGACACATAGGACTGCGACCTGCCACCAGCGAAGATCGAACACACCAGTCGGCGCGCGGATCAATTCGCCGGGAAAAAGTAAATATGAGAGCAGCACCAAAATCGCGGCGGCGAGCAACAGGATCACAAGCATTGGCTTCGAACGACGGGACGGCGAAACCGCGCCGCCAACAAGACCGCCAACTGCAATTCCTGCCAAAGCAATCGCGAGCATGATCGCGAAAGCAGTCGGCAACGAAGCGACATACAGCCTCAGGAAGCGAAACCAAATCACTTCGAGTGCCAGAAAAATTAGACCGGTCCCAAAGCTGACGAAAAGCAGACCGCGCGGCGGCTCATAACTCACGTCGAAGCTCAACGGAAATTTTGAATGCGCGGATAACTCGCCGCTTTCCAGACCTGCGCGTGGGGCCGCTCCAAATTTCGCGACTACCAGGGCAATCCCTGCAGCAACGCAAAGTATTGCGCCCGCCGCGATACTCGTTCCGTAAAGTCCAAATGCGCCGATCAAATAAGCTTCGCCGAGAATGGCGCCAAGCATCGCTCCAAGTGTGTTTGATCCATAAAGAAAACCGATTGCACGACCGAATTCCGTTTCTCGCAGCAGCGGATCTTCAATGATCACGGGCAGCGTCAAACCCATGGCCGTCGTTGGCAGGAGCAAAATCAGGAAGGAAACAACGAATCGCAGCCCCAGGAGCATCGGTTGATAATCCCACAGCATTTGCCAAAGCGGCCGCATCACGTGGCCAAGGACTGGAAGGCCAAAGACAATCGTACAACCAAAGAACGCCACGACAATTTCGAGCACAGCGTAGAATTGCAGCGGCCGCGATCGGAGAATTCTTGATGATGCAGCCAGCGCGTTTCCAAATGCCAGGCCCGCCATAAAACTGGAGAGGATCAGTGCCGCAGCCCACACCGAGTTACCAAATGCCAGACCACTCAGTCGTAGCCACAGCGTCTCGAAAACAAGTGCGCCAGTGCCGGAGAGAAAAAGGACCACACAGAAAACGGCGACCCGCCCGGTTTGAGATCCCACCTTAGCCGATGGACTTGTGCGAGGCAGGTGGGATTTTTGCGCGCTAGTTAACATCGCGTAAAGACCGGCCCATCTTCAGCAACAGTGCGCCGGCAATTCCTGCAAGAAGCGAACCAACGATTATGCCTCGCTTCGCTGCATAGACCAGACTTGTATCCTCAAACGCCAGCATGGCAATAAACAGCGACATCGTAAACCCGATTCCGGCAAGGCACGCGCACCCAAGTAATGATCTCCAGTTCACCGCCTGCGGAAGCTTTGCGATCCCCGTCTTCACACCGATCAACGCAAACAACATGATTCCAAGTGGTTTGCCGAACAGTAGGCCCGCCAATATTCCGAACCCAACCTCTGCGTGCTGCAGCGATAGTTCAAATTTCACTCCTGCGTTTGCAAACGCGAACAGCGGCATCACCACGAATGCAGAGAAATTGTGCAACGCGTGCTCGAGTCTAAGTATGGGAGCCGTTACCCTTTCACTCGCGCGCTCAAGGGCAACGACCGTTTCCTGCTGTCCTTTGCTAGTCAAAACCACAAAGTCGCCTGTTTCTCTTCGATCGAATTTGTCCAGCAACGAGCGTGCTTCTCTGGAGAATTCCAGCGCGTTGATGCGCGAGCCTGCAGGAATCGTGAACGCAAGGGCTACTCCTGCAACTGTGGCGTGCACGCCGGAGGCATGAACAAAACACCACAGGACGGCTCCGACCAACAGATACGGCCACAGACGCCGAACACCGAATAAGTTGAATCCAATCAACACGAGCAGCGTCACCGCTGCGCCGCCCAGCGCACTCCAAATGATCGCTTGCGAGTAGAAAAGTGAGATAACGAGCACCGCTCCCATGTCGTCAACGATGGCGAGAGCAGTAAGCAAGACTTTTGCCCCGATTGGCGCGCGTGGGGCAATCAAATTGAGTGCGCCCAAGGCAAATGCTATGTCGGTTGCCATTGGAATGCCCCAACCGTGCTCGCCTACCCCGCGGAAATTGAAAGCCAGGTAGATCAGTGCGGGCACAACCATTCCGCCGATGGCGCACGCGATTGGGAGCGCTGCCTGCTGTGGAGAGGACAATTCACCCGCCAGCAACTCTCGTTTAATTTCGAGACCGACCAGGAGAAAAAATACAGCCATCAGACCGTCATTGATCCAGTCGTGCAGGCTCAGCGAGAGCTCGTGCGGAGCGATGCCAATCGTCAGCGGTATTTCCCAAAGATGGTTATAGGCTCCGAAAAACGGCGAATTCGCGATCGCCAGCGCGACAACACCGAAGCCTAACAGGACCAGACCGCCGAGCGTCTCCGTGCGAAAAAAGCGCTGAAAGATCGTCAGAGGGGCTTTTCTTAGCGGTGCAGACATGAGAACTCGTTAAGTTGGCGATAAATGACCTGTTCATCCAATCCGTTCGGGCAAGCATTGCGTGGCAGCACGGAGCGGACGTACGTGCAGCCTAATTAGCTTCGCAAGGGCAAGTCGTCGAATCGTAAATCCGATGTAACGGTGTAACTATCCAGCTGATTCTGGCGTAAAATTATGTTCACGGGATTGATCGAAGAAGTTGGCACAGTTGTGAGCGTGCGCGCGCGGGATCGCGGGATGGAGTTACAAATCGTAGCGGCGGGGATCGCCGAAGACGTCAACCCCGGCGAGAGCATCGCCGTGAATGGTTGTTGTTTGACCGTAACTTCGTGCCGCAGCGATTGCTTAACGTTCGATCTTCTCGAGGAAACAATGGCCCGCACTAACCTCTGTCATTTGCGGCAGGATAGTCCCGTGAACCTGGAGCGCGCATTGCGCGCCGATGGCCGCCTCGGTGGACATTTCGTTCAAGGTCACGTTGATTGCGTCGCTCCTATTGTCGCTTTCGACGCAAAAGGCACGGACTTTCGACTCGAAGTCGCATTACCGGAAAATGCTCGACATTATGTGGCTTCCAAGGGTTCGATCGCCATCAACGGAATCAGTCTTACGGTTGCGGATATTTCTCCGCGAAGCTTCACCGTCTGGATCATTCCATACACCAAGCGGCACACCAACCTTGATCGTGCAACGACCCGTGATCTCGTGAATCTTGAGTTCGATCTCCTCGCCAAATATGTCGAGAGAATGGTAGGGCCGTTAATGCCGAAAAAATGAGGGCGCGTCGCTCGATTAAGCGGCGTCCGCTGATCGTCGGCGTCATTGCGTCGCGCGCCGATCTGGACCGCGCCGTGCGGATGCGCAGGCAGCCAGACTTATTCGAACTACGTTTGGATCGCCTCGCGGGCATGGAAGACAGGATGGAAAAGCGGCTGCCGAAGTTGCGCAGGCCGCTCATGATTACAGCGCGACATCCGCAAGAAGGCGGTTTCGGAAAATTAGAACTGCGGCACCGACGGGATCTGCTCACTCAATTTTTGAGCCACGCCAGTTACATCGACGTGGAGTTACGTTCAGCCCACGCGCTACGATCTGTACTCAAGTTGGCCAAAAACAAAAACGTTCGGCGAATCATTTCATTGCATAATTTCAAGTCGACACCGAGTGCTCGAATGCTGACGGCCAAAGCGCGCCAGGCAAAGTCCCATGGCGCAGATATTTTCAAGGTTGCTGCGCGTACCGATACCCCGATGGAGCTGGGACGTTTGCTCGAATTCATGACAAACAACCGGTTGGATCTCGCACTTGCGGTTATGGGCATGGGCAAACTCGGGGCGATTTCACGGATTCTGATGGCTCGCGCTGGTTCCGTACTGATTTACGCATCGATCGGCAAGATAAGCGACGTGGAAGGACAACTCTCGCTGCAACAAATTCGGGCCCTGGGCTTCGGTCCATAAAACGGCTGAGCTGTTCTATTCTTTCACTCTCCACACTTGCCCTTTGCGCGACTCGAATAAGGTACGGATGTCAGCAGATATGTCCTCATCCGTCACTTTACCCGAGCAGTTACCGGTGATGCCGCTTCCAGGAGCGGTGTTGTTCCCACATGCGCTGTTGCCGCTTTACATCTTCGAGCCACGGTATCGCAAAATGCTTGAGCACGCGCTCAAACAGCATCGGATGTTTTGCGTGACGCTCGTCAAGCCGAGCTGCCCGGATTGGTACGCCACCGAAGATTTTTTCCACCGCGCCACCGCCGGGCTAATTCGTGCGTGTGTCGAACGCAGCGACGGCACGTCAAATTTAATCCTACAAGGTTTGCAACGTGTCCGCTTCACTAGTTTCGAACAGCAGAAGCCATTTCCGATCGCGACCATCGATCCTATCGGATCGCACGACCCGACAACGGTTGAAACTGAAGCGCTCGGCGCAAAAGTAGTTGAGCTGTACGGCAGTCTTAAACACGATCGCCGTCAGCTGCCTGCAAAACTGGATCAATACCTTTCCGAATTGCGGGATCTGGAAATGCTGGCGGACCTTATGGGTTCGACGTTCGTGAATGATCCCTTGCGTCGACAACGCTTGCTCGAAGAGCGCTCGCTCAATCAGCGCCTCCGTTTTCTTATCACATATTTACGGGACGAGATCGGCAACGCCGCCGCGTAGCTGTACCCGCGTCTCTGTGAGAGGCGCGGTTACGTCGTTACACGCAGCATGCGCTTCCCACAGCGAGGCGGCTACAGGTCTCCAATCCGCGCATGTTCTTCCATTACATAGCGGTCGGTCATTCCCGCGATGTAATCGCAAACCGTACGGTGCAATCCCTCTTTTTCGACTCGTCTCATTGCGCCGTCACCGAGTCTGTCGGGATCAGCAACATACGTTTCAAAGACGCGCCGCAGCATCTCGCAAGCGCGCCGATTCACTTCCGCGACACGCGGATGATAATAGACATTTTGATATAAAAATTTCCGGAGTGCCCGATTCGCTTCGGCCAATTCATCGCTGTAACGAATCAATGGCGTCGTTTGGCGGCGCACGTCATCTGCGCTCCGCACGCCTGATTTCGCAATCGACTCCGTGCTGGTTACAACCAGGTCATGCACTTCGCGATCGATGATGTCGCGGATAATCAATTTGTGCAGTTCCGGTTCGCGCGCGTCCCCGTAACGCGCGAGCACTGCGCGATGACTATTGCGCCAGACCTCATTCTCTTCCAGTTGCGCCAGCGTCAAGATTTCAAAGTCAAGTGCGTCATCGAGATCGTGACTGTAATAGGTGATCTCGTCCGCCAGATCGGCAACCTGGCCCTCCAGCGACGGGCAATCGTATTCTTCCGCGGGGGAAGTTGGGAATTTGTAGGGTCGCTCATGCTTCCGCAGACCTTCGCGCACTTCGAATGTCAGGTTTAAGCCTGGAAAATCTGGATACGGCGTTTCGAGTAATTCGACCACACGGACACTCTGACGATTGTGATCGAACCCGCCATACTCGCGCATGCATTCAGCCAGCATCTCCTCGCCAGAATGTCCAAAAGGCGAATGGCCCAGATCGTGTGCGAGAGCGATTGCTTCCGCCAAATCCTCATTTAGTCGTAACGCACGCGCGATGGTGCGGCTGATCGATGCCACTTCAATTGAATGCGTAAGGCGTGTGCGTAAATGGTCGCCGGTACCGTTCAGAAAAACTTGTGTCTTGTATTCCAACCGGCGGAAGGCGCGCGAATGAATGATACGCGCACGATCGCGCTGAAATTCTGTGCGATAGGCATGACTCGGCTCAGAGTACTGTCGCCCGCGAGAGTCGCCGGATTTTTGAGCGACAGAGGCGAGCACCGTGCGTTCCCCCTCCTCCATTTGTTGGCGCGTCTTCCATTTAGCGCTCATCTCTTTGGATTGTAGAGGAACGTATCGACTTCGGCTAGATCCGCTGGACGAAGAGAGGTTTCGAATTAGTTGTCATTCACGTATGAAAAAGCGCGGAACGAAAAAGCTTACACCCGAACGTCTACAGCAGTTAGGGTTCGCCTACGCGCCGCCGTTGATCATCAGCGCGGCTGTGAACAACAAAGTTTTTGACGCATTGGAAGGCGGTGCAAAGACGGTCGAGCAACTACAAAAGGAAACCGGCGCGTCCGCGCGAGGCTTGCGTACAATCATGAACGCGCTTGTCGGCTTGGAACTGCTGAAGAAAGATCGACAATCGCGATATTGTTTGACGGCGGAGAGCAAGGCATTCCTCATCAGCGAAAAACCAGGCACGCTTGCAGGATTTTTCGGATCGATTTTACCGGTAATGGTTTCCCGCTGGTTGCGATTGACCGACACCGTGCGTGGCGGG
>DATDFM010000224.1:0-11427 GCA_036522635.1 Candidatus Udaeobacter sp.
AAGTTCGGCCCGATTATTTTATTGTGACTGACGATAGGATCGTTCTGTTGAACGAAGAGGATAACGACGCCGCCGCTAAAAAGATTTCGGCACTCGACAAACCGCCGGACTTCGAACCGAACGACATTTACGGCATCAGCAGCGGCACCTTCGAACACCAGGAGGGTGAGTGGAAAACTACCATCAAATTGAAAGGCGACCTCTGTATATATGACGCGAGTCATCCGTCCGGGCATTTTAAAAAAATCATCTGGAAAAAAGGCGTCGGCTTGGTTGAGTACGCCAGCGGATATGGTGCCCACGCCGATGGATATCGGCTCAAACGTGAAGTGCCAGGTCAAAAGCGGTGAGATTACAGAGGGAGTTCTGAAGCACTCATAAAGTATGGAATTTCTTCTTCAGTTACCGCCGCCGATTTCATTTTTCATCGTCTCGGCGGTTACCACTTTTTTCACTCTGGCCGGACTTTACCTGGTACGAAAAAAGTATTCGGCGGATGTGTTAAAGGAGAACCACGAAGTCGCTGCGATCATTTTCAATGCTTTCGGCCTGTTTTACGGAGTGATGCTCGCCTTTGTCGTGTTTGTGACCTGGGGCGGATACAGCGATGCCACCAAAGATCTGGAGATGGAAGCCAACCTGGCAGATGACATCTTTCACATTGCGAAAACAGTGCCAGATCCTGCGAAGACAACGATGCAGGTCGGGTTAATTGGGTACGTGAATTCGGTTTTTGACGAGCTCAAACGAATGTCCGAGGGCGAGATAGACATTCATTCCACCGGAGTGATGGGAGAGTTGCTCACAGAGTTTTACCGAATTGATGAGAAATCCTTTCCAAATAAACAGATATACGCCGAAGCGCTCTCGCGGCTGAATAACATGGCCGAGTACCGCCGGCTCAGAATATTTACCGGAAACGATACAGTGCCATCTGTTGTTTGGTTGGTCCTCCTCGTGGGCGCCCTTTTCACCGTTTGTTTCAACTACTTGTTCGGCATGAAGAATATCAGGGCGCAATACTTGATCACAGCGACCCTAACGATAACCATGTCGCAGATCTTGTTCTTGATTTACGTCCTTGACCATCCCTTCACAGGCGCAAGCAGGATCAGCACCGAACCTTTGAGGCAAGTGATGGATGTCATGCAGAAAGAGAAGGGATAAACTTTCCGCTTATTCGCCATCTCCTGATTTTAGCGCCGCTTCTTCCTTGTTGGCTTTCCTTTCCGCTTCGTCTTGGCCATTTTGCGAAGCTCGCTTTTACTCATCGACTTCGCCATCTGCCGTGATGCGCCTTTGAGTGACGACTTGGAACGCTTGCCTCGCTTCGCTGCAAGCGCGGCGCCGGCTGCCATTTGCTGTTTCTTTGATTTTGCAGGCATACAAAATAATTTCGCACCTAACGACCATTTCGGTTCTATGAGCTGCGCTCAACAATCGGAAGGCAGTGTCCGCGAGTTTACCGTGTAAGCAGCTCTCATTAACACCTCGCTTCAGCGCGCATGCATTTGGCCTGAGGAAGCAAGCGCCGTAGGTGCGTCACGTTTATAGCTGGTCGATCGAATAGCAAAAATTCGGAGCTCCGTGGGAGCGACATGTTGGTGCAGCTCACATGCCGCCCTTACAGGGCTGGGAGCTAGGTGGATTCTAGACTACAAACATTTCGCGCCTACGGCGCTTCAAGCCCTGCGCCAAACAAAGAAAGCAGGCACGCCGGTCAATACGATGAGGATTCCAATCCCTGACGTCGCCGGCGCCAGCCATGCAAGATTAATGGTTAAAAGTGCCGACAAAGCGATCGATATGATTGGCACAATCGGATAACCCCACGTCCGATAGGGCCTTTCAACGTCAGGCTTCTTGCGCCGTAAAAGGATGACCGCAAGCACCATGAGCAGGTAAAACACCAGGTCGGCCGAGACGATGTATTCAAGGAGTTGATTGTAGACGTTTCCATAAGTCACCTGTTGTGTCGCAGCATTGGCTGTAGCCGTGCGCGGTAAGACCAGGAGCGCCGTCCAAATTCCCTGTGCCACCAGCGCTGCGGCGGGAACACGAAATCGATTTGTGGTTGCAATTTTTCGGAAGAACAATCCATCACGCGCCATGGCATAGTAAACGCGGGCCCCCGCCAGAATCAGTCCGTTGTTACAACCGAAAGTCGAAATCATGATTGCCGCAGCCATGCACATCGCTCCGGGCCGGCCGAACAAAGCGTCCATCATTGCTACCGCGACGCGATTGTGTGGGGCATGCTGGATTTGTGGAAACGGCAGCACCGCCAGATAAGCGACGTTGGCCAACAAATAGAGTACGACGACAACCGCACATCCTCCCACAAGCGCGCGTACCAGATTCTTGCCTGGATCGCGCACTTCACTGCCGATAAATGTCACGTTGGTCCATGCGGTCTGGGCAAAGAGCGGGCCAACCATCGATCTTCCAAAGAGCAGCGTGAGAGCAAGCGCTCCGGTCACGGCAAACCCGGGCTGCGCCTCCTGCGGATGCCAGCCATTGGCCCAGGAGTCCCACCACGACGAACTCAATGCGGCGGAAGCCGCTTTCCAGCCTAACGATAACCCGATTACAACCACGGCCGCTAATGCGGCGGTTTTGACAAAGGTGAATGTGTTCTGGACAATTTTGCCGACCTCAAGGCCGCGCGTGTTCGTCCACGTCAAAAGCGCAATCAACGCAATCGCTACCAGTTGTTCCGTCGACAAACTGACGGCGTAACCGCCTAACGAAATCGGCGAGACCAGGTAATTGTCCGGTGAAACTGCTGCGGCAAAGACGCCGAGAAACTTTGCGAACGCAATCGCTACCGCTGCGATCGTCCCCGTTTGGACCACGAGAAACAACGTCCATCCATACAAGAAACCAATCGATGAACCGTAGGCTTCGCGCAGAAAAACATAAACACCGCCCGCACGCGGCATCATCGTCGCCAGCTCCGAGCAACACAGCGCGCCTGTGATTGTTAACAACCCGGCGAACGCCCACGCGAGCAATAGCCAACCAGGCGCGCCACTCAATCGCGATGACTCCGCTGACACGATAAAGATGCCAGACCCGATCATTGAGCCGATGACAATCATGGTCGCGTCGATCGGCCCAAGCGCGCGGACGAGTTCGGAGGACGACCGTTGGTCCGCAGTCATGCTTCTGATAAATGCCGAAGCACGAATGACGAATGACGAATTAATGACGAAGCACAAATAACAAAGGCTCGTAGAGGGTGGCGGGAATGATTTCGGATTTCGTCATTCGGATTTTCTTCGTCCTTGGTCATTCGGATTTCGTCATTCGCTCTTCGGCGCCTTGATTTTCACGCCTTCGCGTTCGAGACGTGAACGCAGTACGCGCGCAAATTCGACGGCGCCGGGCGTATCGCCATGGACGCAGATCGTTTCGCCGCGCACCTCCACATCCCGGCCTTCGATTGAACGTACTTTGCCTTCGCGCAACATCCGCAATACACGCTCCGCTGCTTCATTCGGATCGTGAAGCAGTGCTCCCTCTCGCGTGCGCGGAACAAGCCAGCCATCGTTCAAGTAGTTGCGATCGGCGAAAACCTCGCGCGCGATTTGTAACCCATAAGCTTTACCGGCCCCGGCAAGCTCGCTGTTATCCGGAGCGAACAAGATCAATTTCGGATCGACCGATTCGATGGCGCGCGCGATTGCATCGGCGAATTTCCGATCGCGGACCGCCATGTTGTAGAGGGCGCCGTGCGGCTTAACATGATTCGCTTGTACATTCAGCGAGGATGCGATCGCTTGAAAAATTCCAAGTTGATAGGCCACGGCATCGAACACTTCTTCGACAGGCATCATCAACTCCTTGCGTCCGAAATTCTCGCGATCGAAAAAACTCGGATGCGCACCGACAGCGACTCGCTGCTTCTTCGCCGCGGAAATCGCGGCATGCATGGTGTCCGAGTCGCCGGCGTGAAAGCCGGTTGCGATATTCGCTGAGCTGATCAGCTCAAACAACTCTTGGTCGTGGCCTGAGCCTTCGCCCAGATCCGCGTTTAGATCGACGGACAAGTTCATCATCTTTGAAGCTTCAGGCCGATCCGGAAACGATCCAAGTCACGCTGACGTTTCATTAACAGCCGATGCGCGTCGTGCAGAGAAACTTCAATAAAACGAACGTTATCACCGGCCCGAAGTTGCGCGGCAATGCCCAGATCGACTGTGATCACGTGAGCTATTTTTGGGTATCCGCCGATGGTTTGGCAATCTCCCAAAAGCAAAATCGGTTTGCCGCCCGGTGGAACCTGGACTGTGCCGGGCGCGACTGCTTCCGAAATGAGATCGGTTTCCTTGGCGCGTTTCAATTCCGGACCATCAAAGCGGACCCCCATGCGATTTGAGTCGGGTGAAACCCTAAATTCGTGGATCGTGAATTGTTGACTCGTTACATCGTCAAAGCGGTGCCAATCCACGCCGCGGATGAAACGCAAGGCCGGATAGCGCTTGGCGGGACTCACCCAGTCGTGCGGTCCTCCCCATGAGGAAATTCCTGCAGCCAGGGGCGGTGCCCCCGGTTGACGCGCGAGTTTCACGACATCGCCATCACGCAACGCCCGGCCCTCGAGTCCGCCGAAATTGGCACGCAACTCGGTGGAGCGACTGTTGAGAACAATTGGAACATCGATTCCGCCAGAGATCGCAACCCAGCATCGGCATCCAATTTCAGCGCGGCCAAATTTCAATTCGTCACCAGCCTGAACATGGGCGACATGGCCGGCTGGCAATGGCCGCGGTCCAACCTGCACCTCAAATTCGCCGCCGCACCATGCTACGCTTCGCTCATCTTCAAATCGCAGCTGCAAACCGCCCAGTGTGATTTCGAGCCCGGCGACGCCTTCATTATTTCCAACCAGCAGATTCGCTACGCGTAATGCAAACGAATCGAGTGCGCCGCTGGTCGAGACCCCAAACTGGCGAAGGCCCGTACGGCCCAAGTCTTGCACCGAGCTTAGAAACCCGGCACGCAACACAATCATATTCGCCACCGTTGTCATGGTCATTGTCTTGACGGCGGTCAAATGACAATCAGAGATGTTTCGCTTCGCTCAACATGACAGGGGCCGTTGTAACATTTCAACTCTTCAACAATTTCTTGGCGGCCGTAGCCTCGGCGAAGGCAGCAAACTCTTCCCGCGTAATCGCCCGAAAGCGCACGCGATCGCCAGGTCGCAGTAGCGTCGGTGGATTTTTGGAAGGGTCGAAAAGCTTTAGTGGAGTGCGGCCGATCAGATTCCAGCCGCCCGGAGAACGCAACGGATAAATTCCCGTTTGCGCGCCGCCGATGCCGACCGACCCGGGAGGAATTTCTTTGCGCGGTACATCGCGCCGCGGTGTCGCCAAATTCTTCGATAACCCTGCCAAAAATGTAAAACCGGGAACGAACCCAATACAGGCCACTCGATATTCGCCGGTTCTGTGAAGATCGATGACTTCGCGCTCGGAAAGCTTTGTGTGTTCAGCTACGCGGTCCAGATCAAATCCAAATTGCGGGTCATAGCAGACGGGAATTTCGGTCACCTGCCGAGCATGGGTTGCAGTCCGGCGGCGACGACGCTTGGAAGCAGCAGTAATCGCGCCCCGGATTTTTGCCGCGAGACTGTCGAACCCCCCGTTCGCTGCGCCATTGGCATCGAGGACGGCCACAGGATCAAAAAAAACGGCAACGCTGGTATACGCCGGTGCCAGTTCAATCACGCCCGGAATCGCGACGCGCTGAAGCAATTGAAACACCCGAAGCACTTCATCCAGCGTCTCTTCAGGCGCATCCTCAAACTGCTCGCGCACGCGCACAATCAGCGCGGAATCTCCGAGCGGAATGATTTCCATCAGTTCATCCTGTCATGTTGAGCGACAGCGCTGCAACGAAATGCGAAGCATGAGGCCAGGCTTTCAAACATCTCTGTTTATCTCCGTGTCGTTGCTACTCGGATCGAAAATGATCAGAGATTGAAAGCCTGGCCTCGCCCCGAAAGTTTTCGGGGCTGCGTTGGAGCTTCGCTTCACTCAGAATGACAAACGCGATGACATAATAGCAGTGATGAGCGAAACGAACTCATTCTGCGCGCTTCGCTTCAATCTCAATGGTGATTGCCACCGTCTGGCTGATGCCAGAGACCGATTCGGCTGCCGGCGTAAACATCAAATTAAATTCACGGCGCGTGATCGGATCGGTGGTCACAGACCAGCGCGTGTGGGCCGTGTCGGTCAGCGGCGTCAGCAGTTTCACATGAAGGGTAATCGGCTTTGTCACGCCGTGCATTGTCAGGTCGCCGAGAATGTCGCCACTTTGCGGGCCGGTGCGTTTTACGCTTCGGCTTTTAAACGTAATCCGGGGAAACTTTTCGACATTAAAAAATTCCGCGCTGCGCAGATGATCATCGCGCTTTTTGATTTGCGTATCGATGCTCCGCACGTCGATCTGCGCACCGACCGACGAATTCTCCGGATGTTCGCGATCGACTTCGATCTTGCCGCTGAAGTTTGTGAATTTACCGCGAGTCGTGCCGAGGAATTGATGCACACTGAAACCAATCGTCGAACTAGATGGATCGAACTTGTAGGTTTCCTTCGCTGAAGCGGAACTTGCGCCTGCAATCAGAGACGCCGCCAGAACGCTTCGCAGAACGGTTCTCATAATAGCGCTGTCATGTTGAGCGAAGCGAAACATCTCTGGCTACTTCGAGCTGCTCCAAAATAAATCAGAGATTCTTCTCCCGCGACTGCGGATCAGAATGACATTACGAAGACGCTTCGCAATTCATTTCGAAATGTCTTTCGCCTCCGTTGCCAGTGTCTTCAAGAGTGGGGTCCGCGAAAGCGGCAATCGCCCGAACAGATTTCCGAGCGCAAACGCCGGATCGGCTTTCAATCGTGTCTGATCGTGCACGCCGGCGATACGCGCCAACTCAGTCTCGAAATGCGCAACCGCACGCGACGTTGGATTGTTTGAATCAAGATAACCGAAAGCGCGTCGCAACAAACCGAACAATTCCGGCTCAGAATGATCGCGCTCGGTACAAATCTCAATCAACTCCACAAAATACGCGGCACTCTGCGTACGCAGATAATTGTTACGAATTCCGGCGAACGGATTTTTTAAAACGACTTCCGTGAGCGTGTGCAGATCGGATCTCCGACTCCGCACGATGGAAATTTCAGCTTCAAAAAACAAATCCAGTTTTCCGGCAAATGGACTTTTCTGACGGCGCGCCCCCTTCGCCATCGTCTGAACGCATCCATACGATTCCGTGCACCACGAAACGATCAAACTCGTGTCACTGAATTTTCGTTTCCGAAGGAGAATTGCCTCTGTGCTTTCCACTCAATGAAATTAGCACATCCAGTCAGTTGTAGAGGTGCTTGTGCCAAGCACCTGTCGTTGATGCGTTTGACACAAACGCCACTACAACACTAAAGCACCCGATTTTTGCAATTCGCGATCATGCCAGCCATGATGATTGATGCCCACGACAACTACAGAAACCGCACGGGTGCCGGAGGGCATCGGCGGCCGGCAGCAGCGGCTGCCCGTGGGCAGAATCACGTGGCGACACACATTTCGTGCGCTGCGACATCGCAATTACCGGCTCTTTTTCTGGGGACAGTTGGTTTCCCTGATCGGCACCTGGATGCAACAGACTGCGATGAGCTGGTATGTATATGAAATTACCAATTCAAAATTCTTGCTCGGCCTGGTCGCTGCCATCGGTTCTGCGCCGATGGTTGTCTCGTCAATATGGGGCGGCGCGCTGGCTGATCTTTATCCGAAAAGATCCATTCTCGTGGCGACTCAATCTGCCCAAATGCTTTGCGCATTTTTGCTGGCTGCAGGGGTGTGGCTCGGGTTCGCCTCAACAGGGTTCATCATGGTCGTTGCAGCGCTAAATGGCATCTCGATGGGGTTCGACATGCCTGCGCGCCAGGCCTTCACCGTGGAAATGACGAGTCGGGAGGATTTACTAAACGCGATATCGCTTAATAGCTCGATCGTGAACGGCGCGCGCGTGATAGGGCCGTCCATTGCCGGATTAATGATCGGCGCCGTAGGTGTAGCGATGTGTTTTTTCCTCAACGGGCTCAGTTTTATCGCGGTGATCGCCGGTTTCCTGCTGATGCGTTTTCCGCCGTTTGAGCGGCGAATCGAAATCGCTTCAGCGGGCGAGCATGCATGGGAGGGAATCGTTTATTCCATGAAACATCCGCGTGTACGCACGATCCTGATGCTCTTTCTGGCAGTTGGCGTTTTCGGCTGGTCGTACGCGGTTTTGATGCCGGCGTTTGCACGCGATGTTCTCGGACGCGGCGCAAATGGTTACGGAATTCTGATGTCAGCAAGTGGAACCGGCGCGCTCGTCGGTGCCCTGCTGGTCGCGACGTTCGGACATCTTTACGCACCGCGCAAAATCGCACTCGGCGGTGTCTGGTTATTTTCGATTGCGATGCTGGCGCTCGCGTTCGTTAAGACCTTTCCGCTTGCGCTCGTGTTGCTCTTTGGCGCCGGGTTCGGAATGCTCCTGTTTTTTTCAACCTCAAACACCGTGCTGCAAACCATCGTGCCGGATGAAATGCGTGGGCGCGTCATGGGCGTCTGGTCGCTGGTATTCGGCGCAATGATTCCGCTTGGCAGCCTGGAAGCCGGAGCCGTTGCGCACTGGGTAGGCACCGCGATGGCGCTCGCAGTCGGGGCGATCATTTGTGGCGTCTCCGCGCTCGTAACGTTGTACGTGGTTCGGCGACGAGAAGCGCAACTCGCGAAATGACGTGTATTGCGGCCATCAATTCAATGACCACGTTTGTGTTTCGGCGATGGAAAGCGACGATTGCGAAATAAACAAAGTGCAGGGCGGCGCATCGCCTGCCATAGATCCGGCAAGCGGAGCGCTTGCCCTACAATCTTTTCAAATCTGTTTTTACGTCGATAACACAATGCGAGGGTGGATCGGCTCCATGGAGACGGCCCGCCAAATACGGAATGTCTTTAGCGGTTAATGATATGCAATGCCCGCTTGTCGACATTGAGCGCGGCTTCTCTGACAGCCTCGCTCAGCGTCGGGTGAGAATGAGTGGTGCGTCCGATGTCTTCGGAGCTGCCGCCAAACTCGATCACTGAAACGGCCTCAGCGATTAATTCTGAGGCAGCATGATGCAAAATGTGCGCGCCGAGAACGCGATCAGTTTTTGCGTCAGCGACGAACTTGACCATTCCTTCCACGTCATCGCTGCAAAGCGCGCGGCTATTAGCGCGAAACGGAAATCTACCAATCCGCACCTCGATCCCCTGCTCCTTTGCTTGATCTTCCGTAAGCCCAACGCCCGCGAGTTCAGGGTTGGTGTAAATGATACCGGCAATGGCGTCGTAGTTCACGTGGCCGGCTTTGCCCGCAATGATTTCCACGCATGCAATTCCTTCGTCTTCGGCTTTGTGCGCCAGCATGGGTCCTGCGATGACATCGCCGATGGCATAGATCCCTTCGACATTCGTGCGGTAATGCTTGTCCACTTTGATGCGTTTCTTCTCATCCAATTCGACGCCTGCTTTTTCCGCGCCCAAATCATCCGAGAATGGACGACGCCCCACTGAAACGAGCACTTTGTCTGCCTCGAATTTCAGTTCCTGGCCGTCTTTCGTCGCAGTGACCGTCGCCCGTCCGTTATCCACGTTTACAGCGCTGACTTTTGTTTCGAGATGGAAAGTCATGCCCTGAGCGGTCAGCAAACGCTGAAGCAGATTGGCCAGTTCGAGATCGAACCCAAGTGCAATACGCGGCAGAAATTCCAGCATGACCACTTCCGAACCGAGCCGATTCCAGACGGAACCCAGCTCGAGTCCAATCGCGCCGGCGCCGATAACGAGAAGTTTCTTTGGAGCCTCAGTGAACTGGAGCGCCTCAGTGCTGCTGATGATTGTTTTGCCGTCAAATTTCGCGAACGGCAATTCCACCGGCGCGCTTCCGGTAGCGATGACAATGTTTTTAGTTTCCACCTCCTGTGTCTCGCCGCTGGAAGATTTGATCGAAACTTTTCCGGGACCGCTGATGGTCCCGAGCCCTTCGATCACCGTTACCTTGTTCGTCTTCATCAGCGAGCGCACACCGCTGTTGAACGTCTTTACCACTTTATTTTTGCGCTCCTGCATCTTCTCGAGGTCGGCACGCGCCCCATCGACCACGATGCCGTGCTTGGCCGCTTCCTTTTTAACGAACATAAAATGGTCGCTCGAGGTGAGCAGCGCTTTGCTCGGAATACAGCCCACGTTCAAACATGTGCCGCCTAATTCTTTGCATTTCTCAATCAGGGCGGTCTTCAATCCGAGCTGCCCGGAACGAATGGCAGCGACGTAACCGCCCGGTCCCGAGCCAATGATCACAACATCAAATTTTTCCATAAGTATTCTTTGTCATTCCGAGCGGAGTTCGATCCCGTTGCACTTTTAAAACCTCAATTCTGCGCGGTGTCTCGGCTTCGCTCGACATGACACACCAACTTAATGCGATGTCATTCTGAGCGAAGCGAAGAATCTCAGATTATTTTTGACGATTGCGAAAACAAAAACAATAGCCACAGATGTTTCGCTTCGCTCAACGTGACATTATGCCTAAGAGCGAGCGTGTTATCCCAAGCGAAGCAAAGCTGCAAAGCAGCCCCGAAAATTTTCGGGCGAGGCCAGGCTTTCAATCTCGAATCATATCTTCTGTTGTCCACGGCCGCTCATACAACTTTGGCTGCTGTTCCCAGTCGTCACTCAGGTCGAGCCACCTTGGATTAGTTCGTTCAATCAGCGCAATTTTTCTGCTGCGACGCCAACCCTTCAGCCTCTTCTCACAGGCGATCACGTCGTTCACGTCGCGGAAATGTTCAATCCAAACGAGTCGGGTCAAATGATAGCGCTTCGCAAAGCCATCCACTTCACCATATCGATGCTGGTACAAGCGGCGCACAATCTCGTTCGTTATTCCGATATACAACGTCGTGCGGTGTTTATTCGTAAGAAGGTAAACCCAATAATCGTGGTTACGCATGCGAGCAGAATGAAATCAGAGATGTTTCGCTTCGCTCAACATGACAACAAAATCACATCACAGCTGTCATTCTGATCCCGCAGTCGCGGGAGAAGAATCTCAGATTATTTTTCCGGCGATACGTAGAACAATAGCCAGAGATGTTTCGCTTCGCTCAACATGACAACAAAATCACATGACAGCTGTCATTCTGAGCGAAGCGAAGAATCTCAGATTATTTCCCTTTGAAGCGCCCGCCAGGCGAATGACCCGAGATGTTTGAAAGCCTGGCCTCGTGTTTCGCTTCGCTCGACATGACACACTAATTTAACGCGATGTCATTCTGAGCGAAGCGAAGAATCTCAGATTATTTCCCTTTGAAGCGCCCG
>DATDFM010000225.1:0-6794 GCA_036522635.1 Candidatus Udaeobacter sp.
TCATGATCCTGCTCATGCTGGCTGTTATCATCATCCAGGTGCGGTCGTTCTCGGCGATGTGGATCGTGATGCTGACCGGCCCGCTCGGACTGCTCGGCGCAGTGCCGGCGTTGCTGATTTTTCATCAGCCTTTTGGATTTAACGCCATTCTCGGTCTGATCGGTTTGTCGGGAATCTTGATGCGGAACACACTCATTTTGATCGGCCAGATTCATTCCAATCAAGCTGAGGGCCTTGATCCATATCATGCGATTATCGAGGCCACCGTCCAGCGATCGCGACCCGTCATCCTGACCGCACTGGCCGCAGTGCTGGCATTTATTCCACTCACGCATTCAGTGTTCTGGGGATCCATGGCTTATGTGCTGATCGGCGGCACTGCCGTCGGCACGGTTTTGACGCTTGCCTTCCTACCCGCGCTCTACGCCATGTGGTTCCGCGTGAGCTACGTGGATGCCGTTCGTTCTAACCATGGCCAACACGCTGCACCTTTAACTGACCTGATTTATGAACACACCGCATGAGAGGCTGATCCGCACCTCGTTCTCGCTGGCGTTCGGCGAGGTTCACGCGCTGGTCGGCAGCGCGGTGATGCACGCGCAGAAAATTACAGCACACGCCGCCCGACGCTCCTAGCTTGCGCCACTCATCAGCGCGAGAATCCGCGCCTTTTTTCCGCCATAATCGAGCGAATGAAATCGCCGGATTTCATCCACTCGACGAACGGCATTCAGGGTATCGAGGTACCGCGTGTAATTCGCCGCGAGCTGACTTGTCTCAAGATAGCGACCGCGAAGGTTCGCGTTGCGAAATGCCTCGGGACATTGCCGCGCGAACAGATGAAAACGCAACCACCGGCGATCGGTCGCCGAGACGCGTTGTGTTTTTCGGAAAAAAGCGACGAAGAGCAGGAGAACCAGATAAGTGTCGACCTGCGCCTGAAGTTCAAGGTTGCGCGCAAAATCCTCCGACGTGATCTGGCGCACTCCCCGTTTGAACTGGAGCGCGGCGTGCAACGCGTGATTGAGTTCTTCAACAAACGCGATCAGCGATCGGATGTTCCGGTCCCCCAAGCCTGCACGCGGATCGTGTTGTTCGAGTTGTTCAATTAGCCAGCGGGAATAATAAATGCCGACGTACAGTTGGTCGCCGGCTCGCCGCAAAAACGTGCGCGCGAGTTCGCTCAATTCCCGGGCCGATGTCCCTGCAAGCATGGACAACTGCGCACAGCGTGTCCGATCGATGAGACAATCCTCAAGGTTGATCCCAACCTGCGCGTAGGTCCGTTCGAATAATCGCTGGATTTGGCTGAAGAGTGTTTCGTTCATAAAGAAAGCGAAGGACGCGCGCCTTCGTCCAGGTTCAGCAATTGATCTGAGAGCTGATTGAGTGCGAGCCGGACCTCTCGAAATCGATCCGCCAATCCTTCGAACACATCATTCAGTTCGCAGCGGCGAGCCACGACATGCGAAGACACCAGTTGATAGTTCGTCCTGCCGACTTGTTCGTAAAACTTGATATCCGGTCCGCCATGCAAACTGCGCCGTTGTGTGTTCTCGTGAAAAATCCCGCTGATGAATAACGAGTAATTCCCAATATGCGCCCGAAGCAGGAAAGCCTGCTCCGGAGTAGCGCGGGTCAGCGCGATCAGAATGTCGGAAATGTATTGTTCGGCCAGATGATGTGTGGGAGCGGCGTTGGCGCCGCATCCGTCAGGGCCCTGAGGCCCCTCCCACACTCGGAGTCGGCTCGCGTGCGAAAATGTTTCGAGCAATGACGCAACATAATCGCAAAGCTTTCGATCGCCGATTCCTCCCTGCTGCAGGACGTGGCGAGCTAGCACGTAAAAATAAAATTGAGACGAAATCCGAAGATTGCCGCAGTTGTTTAGAATCGCGTCGACCAACTGCGGATGATCCAGGATGGAATCGCGCGTCTCGACATCGCTCAAAAGATCGACCAGAGAAACTTGATCTGTTTGCGAACGCGCCAGCGTACGCACGATGAAGTCGAAATCGGCTGCGGTAAACCGCGCCCGACAATTCGCTCGAATCATCGGGATTTCATGATGCGTGATCCCCGCCCCTGTGGCAAGTAAGATTTCAACCGATGCGTTTCTAGTCGGAACAAGGCATCTTGCCTCTGGACCGCGCGGAGTTCTAAGCCTGTCTGACCAGCGGCGCAATCTTGCGGAATCGCCAAGCGTTTGCTTTTAGCCGGGCCTCCTTATCGACGTGCGCAACATCAGGGTCGAGCCTGACAATAAGCGGTGAGCGCAATACACCAAGATCGCTTTAATACGTCAAATAGATCTATTTCAGATTCTCCATTACAAAGTGACTATGACAATTGAAAAATGGGTAAAGGAAGAAAGAATGCGCCTAAGACGCTTTAAGGTTTGCTGTGTTAATGCGCAGAAAGAAGAAGCAAAGTCGTTTCCACTTAAGATGACGCGAAGTTGTTGGAGCGGACAGTATCGCACCTGGGACGATTCATTAGATGCTTTAACGCTCCGCTAATTCCATCCGCAGAAGGCAAATGCGGGAGAGAAATCAATGGCTGCGTTATCAAAATACTGGCACACCAAAGCCATTGGCAAATCCTGCGGAATGCCACGCAGTGTTGGGAAAACCCTAAACTGATTGTGGCCTGAGATTCGATTCCAAAATAAAATCGCAAGGAAACGCGCACGCTGGGCCGCGTTCACATCTAATCAGGAATAACAAAACACTGTGTTTGTAATAATTCATTAGTCGAAATTCCGGGTATCGCCATATTCCTCGCCGAGCGGAGAAACATGGTATTGCGGTGCTTCCATGATGGCTTCCTTGGTCACGTTCACAAATACCTTGGATTCCTCGTAACTGATCCGGTCGATATGCTTCGGTGAAATCACGATCTCTTTGCGAGAATACCAATGACCGGTCTGCACAACCAGGTGACCAATCGCCCAACTCTTGTCGTCGATGATAAAATCAATGACGTGGCCGATCGCTCCTTCGCTGGTTTGGATCGAGTAGCCGCTAAGAGCCTGTGTGCTTTGCAGATGAAGCTCGTCGCTTGCCTGCTTACTGGGCACAAGATGCGGCGGCGGCGGAGCCTCAGGAAAACCGCCCGCGCCCCACGCTTCGACTCCGTCCCAGTATGCTTGATGTTGTAGCGAGACTGGCTTGTGCAACTCAACCGCGGGACTGTTTTCAATCTGTTGCCGAGTCAGATTCACGAGCAGACAGTCGCCGTCTTGATGCAGGTTTTCAAAAGCATGGGGAGAAATCAGCACCAACCGGCCCGATAACCATGAACCTGTATCCGCGACAACATAGCGGATGGCCCATTGTTGATCATTAAAATAGAAGTCCCTCACATGGCCGATGTCGCCGTCAGCAGCGCCAAGCTTTTTTCCGTAAAGCTGCCTAAGGCTCAGCAACATAACTTTAGCCTTTCTGAAGATCGATTTGATCTATCCAGAGAATGCGACCAGATACTTGAATTCGCAAGCGCAGGGCCAACATGCCACTGCAGTACGTGCAATCGTATCAACTCCTGAACGATAATGGGGCCGTCAGAAAGAGCGTTTTATCCTTCGGCAGAGGACACATCGGATGGTGAACGCTTCACTTGGCACCCTTACTCATCTAAACCCATTGACTATGTCGTCGATGCCATACGCACCTTCATGCTTGCCGGCACATCAGCAACTCCCTTTCGGGTTTGTTGTTGCGCGGACTCAATCCTATCTGCCGGAACGCGGCGCAGATTTCGAACAAGTTTTAGTTTGGACAGTGTCCAGATGAGCCACTTGGTCGGGTCAAACTGCCATGGCTTCACTCCGTTGCGGTAGTCATGCTGAAATTCGTGGTGGTAGTTGTGATAGCCTTCTCCCATGGTGAAAAGGGCCAGGAAGAAACAGTCGCGCGCGCTGCACTTGGTTGAATACGGCTGGCGTCCGATTGTGTGACACGCGCTGTTAATAAGAAACGTGCAGTGCTGCAGCACAACGATTCGCGCAACTCCCGCGATCAAGAAAGCCCCCAGCGCTCCCTGCCAGCCATTCCATAAAAAACCGAAGACAGCCGGGATGCCGAAACTGACCAGGACCGCGATCCACTGGACGTATCGATCTTGCCAACAAACGAGCTTGTCCTTCTGCAGGTCGGCTACGTTGTCGTACGGTTGATCGGAGTCCAGTTTAAAAAGCAGCCATCCGATATGCGCGTAAAAAAATCCTTTTGAAATACAGTACGGGTCATCGTCGTGATCCACATGCTTATGATGACGCCGATGTTCGCTTGCCCACATCAAAACCGAATTTTCAAAGGCGCCCGCGCCAAAAATGAGTGTGAAGAGCCGGATCGGCCAGCTTGCTTGAAAGGTAATGTGCGAGAAAAGCCGGTGATAGCCTAACGTGACGCTAAATCCGCAAGCGGCAAGCATCGCGAAGAAGAGCACAACCTGAAACCAATCAAGCCCAAAAAACCAGAGATAGAGGGGGACAGCGGTCAATGTGAGAGCCAGCGTGCCAATGAGAAAGGAACTGGTTAACCAATTGATGCGATCGAGTGGCAATCGGAAAAACAGGCGCTCCGGCGCCACTTTCGCGTTATCGGGAAACGTGAAGTTCCCTCCATTGGCGATAAAGGAGCTGTCGTTCATGGCGTCTGTCCCCCTTTGTTCCAGCGACTCAGCGTGCCGATTTGATTGGCAGCGGTCTTGCGTCCCAACGCATCCCACGTGCGGAAACCAGTCCTGCCGTGTTTCAGCGCGCGGACAGCCGCTCCATGCGTCCGACATAATCCGAGTGTCCAACGAGCATTGCCGACGACGAGCTCGAGATAACAGCCGAGCGGAGTTTGGCGAAAGACAAATTTTCCGACAGACGTTCGTAAAGTGGAGATCGTTTTATTGGGGCTTGCGATCAGTCGATGATGACGCTGGGAATGGTTTCTTTTCGCCGGGCTGCGTTGCATGGCGAACAACGCGCCATGTTGTGTGATAGTTGGTTCCATAATCGTTTGTTTGAAGCGTTTCGAGAACGGCCTGATCTCATCGGTCGAGACTCGCTGTCATTGAAATATTTGTTTTAAGCAGGCGGGAGATGGGACAGTTTGTTTTTGCCGCGATCGCCGCATCCATGAAACGAGCTTGAGAGGCGTCCGGAACCTTCGCATGGACGTCGAGCTGGATGTGCGTGATCGTCCAGCCCGCGACTAAATCTTCCAGCGTTGCGGTTGCGATGGTTTCAATGCGTTGCGGGTGGAAACCGCAAAGACCAAGCTCATTTGACAGCGCCATCGAAAAACACCCCCCTAACGAAGCGGCGATGAGTTCGTCGGGATTTGTGCCGCGGCCTTCCGCGAATCGCGTCCGAAAAGAATATTGCGTTTCAGAAAGAACACCGCTTTCAGTAGTTAAAGTCCCTTCGCCTTCATGGAGGTTTCCTTTCCACAGAGCTGAAGCGTTTCGGTCCATATGCGACAAAGCAAAGTGTTACGCCTTCGCGGATTGCCCGGCCAATATCCTGTTGATAGCACGTCATGCTTTTTGAGTATGGCCCCGTCTCCGTGTCGCTAGCGGTGTGTCTGATCCGCAAATTCCTTCGTTGAATTAACGTGCCGAGCGGGTTTACATAGACACCTTACCCCGATGGAATTGCGTCATCTGCGCTACTTCGTCGGCGTTGCGGAAGCGCTGAGCTTCACAAAAGCCGCCGAAAAATTGCACACCGCACAGCCTTCACTCTCGCGGCAGATTAAGCATCTGGAAGAGGAGCTTGGCGTCCGGCTTCTCAATCGGACAAAACAACTAGTCACGTTGACAGAAGAGGGCCGTTCCTTTCTCGCCGATGCTAAACGCCTTCTTGCTCTCGCAGCCGAAACGGTCGACTCCGTCCGGCGATTGCGGAGCGGCGAGGTTCGTGCGCTCAATATCGGGTACGTCAGCAATCTCTTTTACGATCTGCTGCCGAGGACTCTCGCCTCGTTCCATCAATTGTTTCCCACTGTTTCAATTAATCTCTTCGACATGTCGTGCGGAGATCAATTTCGCGCGCTCGAAGATGGCAAGCTCGATCTTGGTTTCGTTGGATTACACGAGCCAATTGCGCGGCGCGGATTGGAATTCCGAACCATTGCGTCCTACAACACCGTCGCCGCTTTGCCCAAAGACAATCCGCTGGCGGGCAAAGCGACGGTCGCGCTAAAAGCGCTCGCGCCCATGTTTTTCATCGGAATGTCAGAAGCGAGCTATCCCTACTACCGCGAGTGGCTAACCAAGACCTGTCACCGCGTCGGTTTTATCCCGAAGGTTTTGCAGGATGTCGATCTTGAACGAACGATGATCCACGCCATCTCCGCCGGCTTGGGTGTCGCCCTCGTTCCCGAGCAGCTAAAAAAGCTCGCCCACAAAAATGTCGTGTTTCGCCCAGTCATGCCGGCTGTGGCGACCGAAGCGTGCGTGGCGTGGAAAGGCGAAAATCCGTCCGCTCCTCTGAAAGCCTACGTGGACATCGTCGAGCACGTTGGCCGGAGCATCCGGTGATCAACGGAATGGCCGCCGGTGAAGTAGCCCGCATTTGGCTTCTACAGGACCTGTTCCTCAAGGTGCACAAGATCAGGGTCGAGCCTGACAATAAGCGGTTAGCGCGATGCACCAAGGTGACTTTAACTCAATCCAGAAAGGTAAAATTAATGAATACATTGAATAAAGTAACAACATGGAATCCGCTTAGAGAGATGGACGAAGCGCAAAATCGCTTAAATCGAATCTTCTTGGGCGGCTTTCCCACCAGAATGGGC
>DATDFM010000226.1:0-3124 GCA_036522635.1 Candidatus Udaeobacter sp.
ACGCCGCGCGGAGCCGGTGGAATTCCATCGAGATGGAAAACGCCCAGCTGTTTGTTATCCCGCGACAACGGCCGCTCGCCTTGCAGCACTTTGATTTCCACGCCTGGCTGATTGTCGCTGTAGGTCGAAAAGATCTGCGACTTACGCGTTGGGATTGTGGTGTTCCGCGGAATCATCGGGGTTGCAACTCCGCCGGCGGTTTCAATCGCCAACGTCAATGGCGTCACGTCGAGCAAGAGCACGTCTTTAACGTCGCCCTTGAGCACGCCGCCCTGAATCGCCGCGCCAATCGCGACAACTTCATCCGGATTCACGCCTTTGTGCGGCTGCTTGCCAATCAAATCGCGTGCGACCTCTTGCACTTTCGGCATGCGCGTCATGCCGCCCACCAGCACCAACTCGTTGATGTCGCGTTCGGTCGTTTGCGCATCCTTCAAGCACGCTTTGACCGGTGGAACTGTGCGCTGGACCAAATCATCCGTAAGCTGTTCGAGCTTCGCGCGAGTCAGTTTCTTCTGGATGTGTTTCGGCCCGCTCGCATCCGCGGTGATAAACGGCAAATTGATTTCGTATTCCTGAACGCTCGAGAGCGCGATTTTCGCTTTTTCAGCTTCCTCTTTGATGCGCTGGATTGCGTCGGGCTGCTTGGTCAGGTCGATGCCCGTATCCTTTTTGAACTCCTGCACGATCCAATCCATGATCCGCGCGTCCCAGTCGTCGCCGCCGAGGTGCGTGTCGCCGTTTGTCGCTTTCACTTCAAACACGCCGTCGCCGATTTCGAGAACGGAAATATCGAACGTGCCGCCGCCGAGGTCGTACACGGCGATCTTCTCATCCTTTTTCTTGTCGAGACCGTACGCCAGCGATGCTGCGGTCGGTTCATTGATGATTCGCAAAACTTCGAGACCAGCGATTTTGCCTGCATCTTTCGTGGCATTGCGCTGTGAATCGTTGAAATACGCCGGTACGGTGATTACCGCCTGCGTGATTTTTTCGCCGAGCTTCGCTTCTGCATCGGCGCGTAGCTTCGACAAGATCATCGCCGAAATTTCCGGCGGCGAAAACGTCTTGAGCTGCCCGTTGACTTCTACCTGCACGTGCGCGTCGCCGTTCGCCGCCTTCACGATTTTGTACGGAACGCGTTTCTGTTCGTCGAAGACTTCGTCGAACTTGCGGCCCATGAACCGCTTGATTGAGGAAACAGTATTTTGCGGGTTGGTGATGGCCTGACGTTTCGCAGCCTGGCCGACGAGCCGCTCGCCGCTCTTTGTGAATGCAACCACTGAAGGCGTCGTGCGCGCGCCTTCGCTGTTTTCCAACACTACCGGGTCGCCACCCTCCATCACGGACATACAGGAGTTGGTGGTCCCCAAATCGATACCTAAAACTTTTGCCATAAATTGAAAATTTCCTTTCTGTTGAAGCCCGCCACCGGGCAGGAAACCCGCGTCGGCAGACTAACCCATGTCATGCCTAAGCAAGGGGCGGACCAATCCTGAGCATCCGGCGTAAATGCTTGGTCAAGAGAGGATAAACGAAATCTCGCGTCGAATTGGAATTTCCGAGTCGAGACAGTTCGGCGCGTTTTCAACGTCGCAAAACACAGCTGTCGCGCCAACGCGGCACTCCTTTCTTTAATTATGCTCGCCTGATCGTCATCGTCCTCGCGTCGCCTCCCGTATCTTCGATAGCGACGACGAGGAGAACGACGAGTAGGAGGACTTAATGGGCACTACTTCAGCAGCGTGAATACCTGCGTATACGAACCGTCTTCATTTCGCGTGCTGGCGACCTGGCCACGCGCGCCGATGTACTTGCCAGTTCCGCCTAAGACCGGTCGAACAGCAGACTTGCCAGCCTCGAATTCAGGAATGGACGGAGAATAATCGGCAGCTCCGAACGCGATAAGCTGGTCCTTGCCTTCGGCAAACGTAAAAAACATGAGCGTTGCGCGTCTTTCCAGATTCGGGTTCGCGTCTGTCGGCATCTTCACCAGAGTCTTGGAGCCGACTAGTTCACCTGTTACCGGGCCACCGCGCTCTGAATGCAACGCAGCGGAGAAATGATAGACATCGCCGAGACTGTTTCCCGGGGCGCCCAAATCAAGCAGGCTCATTTTTGGCGCGTCTTCATAAACCGTGAAAGTTTCGGTCGATGGATTACTCGAATTCGCGCCACACGCGGTGATTAAAGCTGAAGCGAACAGCACAGCCAATCCCGTCATCCTCCGGTAAAGAATCAAATTCATCGTCAACTCACTCCAAAATGAAAGTCACACCCGCGAACTGCGTTCGCACTCACATACCTATTCGAAAACGCCCCATGCGTCACGCCCTCACCATCACAAATTTGTGAGCACAACAAAATCTGATTCGCGAATGCGATACGCCGCGATAAAATTTCGGCGTGCGACAATATCACGATCTACTCCGGCTTGTGCTTGAGAACGGTCGTGAGCGCACCGATCGCACGGGCATAGGAACGTTATCGGTGTTTGGTGCGCAAACGCGATTCGATTTACGCGTCGACGGGCCGGGGTTCCCGCTGCTCACAACGAAAAAATTGCACATCAAATCCATCGTGTACGAACTGCTCTGGTTTTTGCGCGGGGATACCAACATTCGCTACTTGAATGAGCATGGCGTGACGATCTGGAATGAATGGGCCGACCAAAACGGCGAGCTTGGCCGTGTTTACGGTGCCCAATGGCGTGATTGGCGAGGCGCAAACGGCGTGCGGGTGGATCAAATCGACAACCTCATCGCGCAGATCAAATCCAACCCAGAGAGCCGCCGCCTTATTGTGAGCGCCTGGAACCCGGCTGAGATCGGAAACATGGCTCTGCCACCGTGCCACGTCCTCTTTCAGTTCTATGTCCAAAACGGAGAGTTAAGCTGCCAGCTTTACCAGCGCAGCTGCGATCTGTTCCTCGGTGTGCCGTTCAACATCGCTTCCTATTCGCTGCTCACAATGATGGTGGCACAAGTCGTCAATCTCGCGCCGGGGGATTTCGTTCACACATTCGGCGATCTTCATCTTTATAAAAACCATCTCGACCAGGCGCGAGAACAACTTTCGCGCGAGTGTCGCCCATTGCCTCGGTTGAAATTGAATCCGGCCGTCA
>DATDFM010000227.1:0-6979 GCA_036522635.1 Candidatus Udaeobacter sp.
AACACATGGCTAACAAGCTATGCGTTGGATTCATCGGTAGCGGTTTTGTCACAAAATTTCACTTGCAAGCCTGGCGCGGAGTTCGCGATGCAGACGTCCTCGGTATCTATAGCCCAAATCCGGACCACGCAGCAGCAACGGCAGCGCTGGCGCGTGAACTGCGCGTCGGAAATGCGTCGCCCTTCAATTCCATTGAAGAAATGGTCGCCGCACCACACATCGATTGTCTGTGGCTTTGCGGACCAAACGATCAACGACTTCAGAACATGCAGGCGATCTGTGAGGCGTTGGATTCCCGTAAAGGGAATTTGATTGGCATTCCTTGTGAGAAGCCACTGGCGCGCAATACTGCGGAAGCCAGGCATCGGTTTTGAATTCGAATCGTAGATACTACCGCTGACGTGATTGCTCAACGTAAGTTTCAGATCAACACCAAAATGGCTTCTCGGTCGAAGAGTGAACGCGACTCGGTTGCTCTGTCTCCGTCCATGCATCAGTTCTACGCGCGTAAACGGTCGCGTCAGTGAGAACTCATCTACCTTCCATCCAAACTTCAATTCTGGCGCGAGCACATATCTTCCTGGAGGCACGTCGTACAATTCGTACACACCATTCTTGTCTGTCTTGGTCACGTACGTCTTGTTCCTACCAATGATGCGGATCGTTTGTCCTTCTACGCTGAGACCGGCAAGACCATCTTCAGCGAGTACACCGGAGATGCGAGTACGACCGTGCACCTTATCCATCTTGTTGAGATAAAGAAGATCATCAGCAGCATTTTGCCGCAGGTTGGATCGTCCTAGACCGTATTCATACCAAAGTTTTTGATCCCTCGATGGCGAGTTCAGATAAAAGAGATACTCTTTACTAATGTCGCTTTCATAGAAGACCCAGGTGCAACGTATGCCGTTGCCTTGGCCAAAACACCATCGTGTCACCAACCCGCAGGTTTCCTTTGTATACCTTTTCCACTTCCATCGTAGTTGATGTAACAAGCGTGCCGATCATGGGCTTCTGCGATTCATCGGAGAGTTTTTCCACTGAAATCGCGCGAGCGATTACTACGACGTCGGAATCGTTGTATGCCTGAAGCACGGTGGGCTTCGGCGCGCGTGCACACGCGACAACCATGTCAGGAAACAGCAGAAATGCTACGCCGAGGAACATCAGCACGAGTAGAAATTCGTAGCGAGAATCAAGCGGCATTGCTTCACGATCCCGGGCCGGCCAAAATTTCCTCGACCGTCTAACCAAAGAGGCCCTGCGCGCCCGCGTTCCACGTAGTAATGATTCCATCGAGCGTTTTGCTGAGGACAACGTGCCGGGCCTTTAATACTCTTTCGCTGAGTGCAAAAACTCATTCGCCTCCAGTAAATTCGGAGTGGAGAACCCTTCAGTAAACCACTCGTAGAGCGGCAAGAGCACATTACTGACCTGCGGTTCTTTACCTTCGCTCCGATGCAGCCGGCAGAGGCTGAGGGCGGCGCGCAGTTCAAACCACTTCGCTTTCTGGCTTTGCGCGATTTCAATGGCGCGATTAAAACACTCTTCAGCGGCAGCAGGTGATGCAGGCGTGTGTTGCTTCTTGCGACGCGTTCGCGTGCGGCTCTCCCGACCACTACCAGTCCACAAGAGTTCGCCTTTCAAACGATACAACTCAGATTCGTAATAGCGATCACTTGCCTGTTGTGAGACCTTCAGTGCTTCATCAAGGGTCGCGAGCGCCTGGTGGATTTCACCTGCTTCGACCAATGCTTCCGCCAGCATCGCCAGAAAATGCGGTCGAGAAATCGAAGTGTTGCTTGCCTCACAGGCAGCGAGCCCTTCGCGCAGCTCTGCGATCCCTTCTTCGGGTTTGTCACACATCGCCAGCGACCAGCCATAGACAATTTTCCCGAATGCTATCCACTGTGCCAGCCCTTCTTTGCAAGCGAGCGCCACCGATTTGCGCGCGTATGGCAGAGCGTGTGCTGGTTCGTGCCGTAGTTGGTGCACGAAAGCCGCAAAGAAGAAGCTGATCGACGTCACGTGAGGATGATCAATCTCGCGTGCCCCCGCCAGCGCTTCGTCGATTCTTTTGAGAGCCTGATCGGGATAACCGAGACAGCAGAGCGCCCACGCGCCAAAGCATCGGCCGGCAACACCCGGGTCGTGCCAGTAATGTAGCGCGGCAGAAGTTTGGCTCGGATCGTAGAACTCAAGGACTTTGTCGAAGTGTTCGCGGGCGCCCGCAAAGTCGCCCAGATTGACAAGCGTCGCTTCCCTGGTCCAGTGCGCCAGGGCCCACAGTTCTGAATTGTCTAGCAGCGCGGCGTGGTGCAACAGTTCTTCGGCATATTTCAGTGCCGCGCCCAAATCCTCGCGCACGACGTTATGAACCCATAGGCCCCACAGCACCGTAAACAATTCCCGCACGTCGCCGAACTGCCTGCACAACTCGCGCGCGTACTGGAAAGTCTGACCAACTTCAAGCGTGGCGTAACCGCACACGGCAATCTGAGCAATGCCAAGGGTGATTTGCAAATTCAGCTCCCGGCGATCTCGTTCGCTGGATGGCGGCAGCTTACGCAGCATCTGAATGCCCCGAGTGGCCAGCGCGACCGCTTCGCGATTTGCGCAGCGGACGATTGCATTTTCGGCCGCCTGCTGCAGGTACCGCGCCGCCCGCTGGAACTCGCGCCCCTGTTCAAAATGCATCGCCAGTTCCGCCGCGACGGTGATCGCCTGATCGCCATACGCGCTTTCCATCCATTCACCAATTGCTAGATGAAGTCTCGTGCGTCGCGCCGCGCCCACGCGTTGATACAGTACGTCTTGATACAGCGCGTGCGTGAAGGCATGCCGAGTCGTGACTTCTCCACTCGGCAATTCGCAGCCGACACCCGGCTTCAGAAAATGAAAACGGCGCGCGAGGTCGGCGCAAAGTTCTTCGAGTTTTAAGACGTCCGAATCTGTGACTGCCGCCACCGCTGCAGTCGCGAAATCAACGCCTGCAACACTGGCCGCTTCCATCGTGCGCTGAACATCCGGGTTCAGACGCTCAAACTGCTTCTCGATCATCAGCCGCACATTCTCAGGCACTCCGGTTTCCACCTGATCCAAATCAACTTGCAATCTCCAAACACCATCGCGCGCCGCGATCGTTTGGTTTGCCTGCAGGTAATCGATCACGTTGATCATGAACAGTGGATTGCCTCCGGTGCGCTCTCGGATCAAGGATGCGAGTCCTTCCGGGAGTTCGTTCGGTGCGAACCGCCCGGAGAGATAAAGCGCGACTGCTGCATCACTCAGCGAATCCAGGGCCAACTCATTGCACAGTGCATGGGCTTGCAGTTCCCGCGTTACAGAATTCAGTGGGTGATTGGTCAACGCAACTTCCAAGGGACGGTAAGTGCCGAGGAACAGAAACCGCGCTGGTTCACGCCGCCGCGCGAGACGCACGATCAAGTCGAGCGTCGAAACATCACTCCAGTGCAAGTCTTCAAGCACGAAAACCAGCGTGTGATCGACGGTGAGCGCTTCGATGGCTTCCGCCATTTCGCGCAGCATACGTTCGTGCGTAGCGCCCTGGATTTCGCGGTGCAGTTCGAGGCGCGTTTTCGTGTCGATGAGCGCGGGCATCTGCGCCAGCCACATCGGCGCATGTTGCCTCAGCAAGGGTACCAGCGAGTGGCCCGCCTCGCGAAAAAGACGACCCAGGGCTTCCAGCACGGGTAAGTAGGCCTCCGCTTCGCCGTACTGTTCCAGGCACTGCCCGCGCGCGTACCAGACGTAGGCCTTAACATCTTGCAGGAACGCATCGACAACCGTCGTCTTTCCGATTCCAGGCTCGCCGGTGACAAACAGAAGCTGCCTCTGGCCACAGTTTGCTTTTTCGAGCAACTCACGTAGTTTCCGCAGCTCAGCTTCGCGGCCGACAGCACACACCGTCGAAGCCGTAGCTCTTTCAGAGGCCGCTGCGGCGGACGCGAGTTTTCCAATGAATCGATAGCCGCGCCGGTGGGCGGTTTCAATAAAGCGCGGTGTCGCGGGATCGTCTGACAGTGCTTCGCGTATCTCGCGAATGCAAACCTTTAGAACAGCGTCGCTGATGCTGGTATCGGGCCAGACTGTTTCAAGTAGCTCGTCCTTGGTCACCAACTGTCCCGGCCGCTGCAGCAGATGCAACAAGACCGCGAATGCCTTGGGCCGCAAGTCGACCGGATCGCCGTTGCGATAAAGGCGCTCGTCGGCCGCGTCGAGCCAAAACGGCGGAAAAACTATGTTCTGAGGCTTCAATGGCCCTATCAAAACTTGTACCGAAATTGAACTTTTCTCTTATGACTTGCGACGGGGGATGCGGCTATTTTCCTCGCGTGTTGACTGAAAGGCAATAACGAAAAGCCTGCGGAGTTTGGTCCAAATCAAGAAGGAGAGCGAAATGATCATTGAGCCGACAGAAGGTAACATCGTTCCCCGACCCATTCCATCGCACGTCCTTAACACGAATCACGCCATGGTCATTGGCGGCAGCATGGCAGGTCTGCTCGCGGCGCGATCACTTTGCGATCACTTTGAGCGTGTCACGATTGTCGAGCGCGATCGATTTTCGCAAGGACCTGTGCCGCGAAAAGGGGTGCCGCAAGCGCGACATCTCCATGCGCTGCTCAATCGGGGCCTGCGTATTGTGAATTCCTTCTTTCCGAAACTGCAGGATGAACTGGTCGCCCATGGCGCTTTAGTGCTCGACATGGCGAACGACATGACCTGGCTGACGCCGGCCGGTTGGGGCGTAAACTTTGATTCGGACATCGCCATCATGGGATGCAGCCGCGACCTTTTGGAATGGGCCGTGCGGCAACAGCTCACTGCGATTCGCAAAGTCAGGTTCGTAGACGGCTGTGACGTGCGCGGACTGATTACAAATTACGATGGCAGCAGAATCCAGGGTGTGCAAATTCAAAGACGCGCTGAATCAGGCTGCTGCGAAGAAAAAATCGAAGCCAATCTAATCGTCGACGCTAGCGGCCGCGGCTCGCGCACTCCGCAATGGCTGCGCGAGCTGGGTTATGAGACTCCCGAAGAGATCGCCATCGACGCTTCGCTTGGCTACGCGAGCCGCGTCTTTCGCCGGCCGGGCAAACTGCCGGACGGCCGTGACGGCGCATACGTACAGCCCGCGCCACCGGGCGACAATCGCGGGGGTGTGCTGTTTCCCGTTGAAGGTGATCGATGGATTTTGACCCTGGCCGGTTACGGCGCCGACTATCCGCCGACCGAAGAAACGGCGTTTATGAATTTCGCGCGGAGCCTGCGCTCCCGGATTCTGTACGATGCTGTCAAGGACGCCACGCCGCTGTCTGAGATCTATTCCTATCGCGCTACGGAAAATCGCTGGCGCTGCTACGAAAAACTTTCGCGCATGCCTGACGGTTTGATCGTCCTGGGCGATGCGGTCTGCGCGTTCAATCCCGTCTATGCGCAGGGCATGACGGCTGCCGCTTTAAGCGCCTTCACCTTAAGAGAGTGCCTCGCAGATCAACGAAAGCGGAAGCGCTACGGATCGCTCTCTGGTTTCTCGGTGCGCTTTCAGAAAAAGCTGGCGAAGGTCAACGCGGCGCCGTGGATGCTGGCGACCAGCGAAGACTTCCGAGTGCATGGCGTTACCGGAGGCGTGCCCGATAGGATTACTCGCTTCATGCAGTGGTATGTCGACCGGGTAGTCGCGCTTTCCACCGAGAGCGCAATCGTGCGCGATGGTTTGCTCCGCGTCTTCAATCTCCTCGAAGGACCACAAACGCTATTTCATCCGCAAATCGTCCTGCGAATTATTTCCGGCCTCTTCAATCAATCGATGCGCGGACTGCCTATGTCCTCAATGGTATGGTCTGAAACGAAGTAGTGATGCACGGCGAGCAATCGCGCCACTTTTGTTTGGCCGCGCGATTGGCACGAATGGAAGTACAGATTGCTTTCGCCACTCTCTGGCGTCGTTTGCCAGACTTGCAGTGAAGAAATCCTCCTCATTTCCTGCGCTGGAGACCCACCCTTCCTCCTAACCGGTCGCTCCTGCGCCGCTCTCAAGATTCGTCAATGAAGCTGCTCCAATCGGAGTTTGCTTTTCAGCGAGCCACATTCCCAACCCAAGTTCACCAAGAGCAAACCCTCTGGTGATGCCGGGATGGTGCACGAACAAACTTATGAATTGTCGCCATTTCTCAGGTCCCTTCATCCATAGGCGGCAATGTCTCTGAGGATCAACCAACGTTACTAACGCATCTCCAACCATCATCATGCCGAGAGTCTCTTTTGCCCACCGGCCTAATAGTGCTTTGCTTACCATCACTGATCTTCCTTTCGTCCCCTATTTACAAACGCTGAAAGCAAGCTAAATGCCACCATTCAGTTCCTCTTCAGTTGCCTCTATATCTTGGTGTTGAGTCGTTATCAGTTGTCAGATTGGTCCTGCATTTATACGCCGTTGCGAATCGAAACGCAGTGTGAACTATTGGAGTGCAAACTGAAAACTCAATATTGCTAAATCGAGCTTGGAAATCAGATCACCTCTGTAAGGAACGCCCGCGTTTTCCGACTACTTCATTGAATAAGGGTAGTGTTCAAAACCGAGTTACGTAGTTATGGAATTAACGTGGGCAGTTTAAGAGGAAGCAGCAGTCGCTGCCGAGCGCGGCAGGTGCGCCCATTAGTGTGGTTGCGAGGGCATTACCCCAATTTGTCGCAAGAATCGAATCACATCCTTCTCTGACCACTTCTCCACCAGTTTGCCGTTGGCGATCCGATGAATCGTAATTGAAGTCATCTGCATCTCGTTCCCTGTTCTGGGAGCGCCGGGAAGATTACCTTCGTGTTTGCCAAACGAAGTGAGCCGCGTCACCACTTTGTCTCCCTCGGCGATTTGATCTTCAATCCGGTGATATCCGGGAGTTGCTTCCCAGAAGAGTTTGAAGGCCTGCTTCAGACCTTCCCGCCCAGGCGCGAA
>DATDFM010000228.1:0-4266 GCA_036522635.1 Candidatus Udaeobacter sp.
GGCGACAGACGGGCATCTGAAGCGCTTTCGACGGGAAGCGGAGGCGGCCGCCAGCCTTGATCACTCCGGCATCGTTCCTATTTACGAAGTCGGCGAACGCGATGGCTCCTGCTACTTCAGCATGAAGTTAGTCGAAGGCGGCCAACTCGATAACGTCGCTAACCGTGAGCCGATGCCGATCCGGCGGGCGGTCGAATTAATCGCGAAGGTAGCGCGCACTGTTCATTACGCACACGAGCACAACATCCTTCATCGGGACATCAAACCGGGCAACATTTTGCTCGACCAGAAAGGCGAACCACATCTGAGCGACTTCGGCCTGGCGCGGCTAGTCGAAACAGAGAGCACAGTAACACGTACCATGGAAGTGCTAGGCACGCCAAGTTACATGGCTCCGGAACAAGCGGTTGGAAATAACTCTGCTGTGGGTACCGCCTCAGATGTCTATGGACTGGGCGCTGTGCTTTACCAACTGCTCACCGGCCATCCGCCTTTTGCAGGTGGTACAACTTATGAGACGATCAAGTTACTGCTGGACACAGAGGCGCGACAACCGCGCTTGTGGAATTCGAAAATAGATCGCGATCTTTCGACGATCTGCCTCAAATGCCTCGAGAAAGATCCAAAGCGTCGATACACATCTGCTCTCGTGCTAGCTGAGGATCTTGAACGCTGGCTAAAGCATGAGCCCATTCTGGCCCGGCGCACTGGACCATTCGCGCGGGGAAAGAAATGGGTCCAACGCAATCCAACCAGCGCACTCTTAGCAGCATCGCTGGTCGCTCTCGCAGTAGCGGCAGCTTGGATCATTTCAAAAAGTGAACTGCTCCGAAAACCCCTAACGACTGGCATCGCGGTGCTTCCCTTCGAAAATCTTAGCGACGAGAAGGAGCACGCATACTTTGCCGACGGAGTCCAGGACGACATTTTGACCAAGCTGGCCAAGATCGCCGATCTGAAGGTGATCAGCCGCAGCAGCGTGATGCAGTATCGCGGTAGACAGGATGTGTGGGAAATCGGTGATGCTCTGCGTGTCTCCCACGTTTTGGAAGGAAGCGTGCGTAGGGACGGAGCGAGAATTCATTTGAATGCGCAGTTGATTGACACCCGCACTGACACGCATGTATGGGCCGAAGAATACGATCGCGATTTGAAGGAGATGTTCGCAATCCAGAGCGACATCGCGCAAAAAGTCGCCGCGCAGCTTCACGCGAAAATCTCGGCTTCTGAGAAAGCGGCCATCGAAAGCAAGCCAACCACCGACATCGCAGCGTTCGATCTTTACACGCGTGCGAAAAACATTTTCGCGGTGCCCGATCCGATCGAAGCGGAGGTACCGCAAGCGGTTGAACTTCTGAACCAGGCTGTGGCACATGATCCATCGTTTTTCGATGCCTATTGCCAACTCGCCTACACCCATGACTGGCTTTATCTCCACTGGTTAGACCATACTGCCGCGCGGCTGGCGTTGGCAGAAGCAGCCATCCAAGCGGCCGCTCGCCTTAATCCCAACGCTGGTGAAACGCATCTGGCGCGTGCCCAAAACCTTTACTGGGGGTATTTCGATTATAACGGTGCGCTGGCCGAACTGGAAATCGCCCGCCAGGCTTTGCCCAATGATTTCCGCGTACCCCGGCTGATGGCCAGGATTCAGAGGCGTCAGGGACAGTGGGAAGAATCCATCCGAAGTTTCGAGCGCGCGGTTGAGCTCAACCCGCGCAACATGGAAACAAGGATCGGGATTCTGACCACTTACACATTCTTGCGGCGGTATGCTGACCTAAAATCTGCGCTGGCCACTACATTAGCCGTTTTTCCGAACGATTTGGACACGGCGTATTGGCCAGCGTACGTGGAGTTTCAGGAAAAAGCCGACACCCGGCCGTTGCATCAAATTATCGATTCAATTAGAGCCACAAATCCCACTCCAACGCCGGTTATCGCTGAGTGGTCGCTCGCTTGCGCGCTGGCCGAGCGCGACGCCACTGCCGCAAAAAACGCTTTAGATACGTGCAGCGAAGATTCATTCGCCTTGGGGGACGAGGTTTTTTTCAGGCGCTCACTTATAAAAGGCATTATCGCGCGCATGACAAAAGACGAAGACAAGGCACAGTCAGCTTTCGTCGCTGCACGCGCGGAGCAGCAGAAAGCGCTGCAAGCCCAACCCAATGACAGCCAGGAATTGGGCCTGCTTGGTTTGATCGACGCCTATCTCGGGCGGAAGGAGGAAGCGCTGCGCGAAGGTCGGCGGGCAGTGGAGCTCGCGGCAAAGGATCCACTCGAAGAGCTCCGTCAGGTGGCAAATCTGGCAATGATCGCCGCCTGGGTTGGCGACAAAGATCTCGCCTTCGAACAGCTGGAGAGCCTCATCCGTCTCCCAAGCCCTCTCAGCTACGGTGGGCTCAAACTGTTCCCGTGGTGGGACCCTCTGCGCGACGACCCACGCTTTGAAAAACTCCTGGAAGAAGCGAAACAGCCAGTCACGGTCAGGTGATCTTTTTCAACCAGCGTTGATGAAGACAACGCCTACCAATGTCTGTGCGAAGTGCGGCGCAGAAATTCTTGCTGACGCACCGGAAGGACTCTGCACAGCTTGTTTGTTCGAAAGAGGCTTGGATGCGCCCGCGAATCCATCTGCAGTGGCTGGCGTCGACAGCGGCTGTTCTGAAAATATCAAAACGAGTGATTCGAATACTGCATTTTATGGAGAGAAGAAACCCAATCGTAGAGAAACCTTCGCCGACTTTGGCGACTATGAATTGTTGGAGGTAATCGGCCGCGGCGGCCAGGGAGTGGTTTACCGCGCGCGACAGAAAAGCCTTAACCGCACAGTAGCTCTCAAAGTAATTGGCCTTGGTCATTGGGCGACAGACGGGCACCTGAAGCGCTTTCGCCGGGAAGCGGAAGCCGCCGCAAGCCTTGATCATTCCGGTATTGTTCCCATCTACGAAGTCGGTGAGCGCGATGGCTCGTGCTACTTCAGTATGAAGCTAATTGAAGGCGGGCAACTTGATGATGTCTCCAAGCGTGAACCAATATCGATCCGGCGCGCGGTCGAATTGATCGCCAAGGTGGCGCGGACTGTTCACTACGCACACGAACACGGCATTCTTCATCGAGACATCAAACCGGGAAACATTCTGCTCGACCAAAAAGGCGAGCCCCACCTGACCGACTTCGGCCTGGCGCGACTGGTCGAAACGGAGAGCACAGTAACACGCACTCTGGAAGTGCTAGGCACCCCAAGTTACATGGCGCCCGAACAAGCAGTGGGAAATAACTCTGCGGTTGGTACCTCGTCCGATGTCTATGGACTCGGTGCTGTGCTTTACCAATTGCTCACTGGCCATCCGCCGTTTGCGGGCGGTACGACTTACGAAACCATCAAGTTACTGTTAGACAAAGAACCCCGCCAACCGCGCCTTTGGAATCCGAAGCTAGATCGCGATTTATCGACGATCTGCCTCAAATGCCTCGAGAAAGACCCGAAGCGTCGCTATTCTTCAGCGCTTGCGCTCGCCGAAGACCTTGAACGCTGGTTGAGACACGAGCCCGTTCTGGCCCGGCGCACTGGACCATTCGCGCGAGGAAAGAAATGGGTGCGACGCAATCCAACCAGCACACTCTTAGCAGCGTCGCTGATCGCCCTCGCCGCAGCCGCGGGTTGGATCTTTTCGAAAAGTGAATTCATCCGACGTCCCATAACGACTGGCATCGCAGTGCTGCCCTTCGAAAACCTCAGCGATGAGAAAGAGCACGCATTCTTTGCCGACGGCGTGCAGGATGACATTTTGACCAAGCTGGCCAAAATCGCCGACCTGAAAGTCATCAGCCGCAGCAGCGTCATGCAATTTCGCGGCAAACAAGATATCCGGCAGATCGGGAATGCGCTGCGTGTGTCGCATGTGCTGGAGGGAACAGTCCGCCGTGCTGGCGGCAAGCTGCACGTGAACGCGCAATTAGTGGACGCTCGGACCAACGAGGACGTCTGGGCGGACGAATACGACCGGGACTTGAATGATGTATTCGCGATCGAAACGGAAGTGGCACAAGCAATCGCGAATCGACTCAGAGCAAAAACTACTGCTCGCGAACTGGCGGCCATACAGGAACGCCCTACCAAGAACCTTGCTGCCTATGATTTTTATGTGCGCGCAATCCCAGCGATCGCGACGGCCAATAGCGAAACTAAGCCGAAGGAGATTTTCCAAACCGTGGATCTGCTTAATCAGGCGACCAATCGCGATCCCGACTTCCTTCTTGCGT
>DATDFM010000229.1:0-10086 GCA_036522635.1 Candidatus Udaeobacter sp.
CGCGGAACCGGTCGATGAGGGAAAAAAGTTTCGGCTTGGAAACTTGCGGATCGATACGCGCTTAACATGGGGTCATTCCCCGGGCGGAATGACGTACGTCGTGACCGGCCTCGCCCGTCCAATCGCCATTGTGGGCGACTCGCTTTTCGCCGGCTCGATGGGAGGGGGCAACGTGTCCTATCGCGATGCCTTACAAAATAATCTCGAGAAAATCCTCACGCTGCCAGACGAAACCATCATCTGTCCTGGTCACGGCCCAATGACGACCGTCGGCGAGGAGAAAGAGCACAACCCGTTCTTTGCTGGTAAGGTTTGATGTTTGATGTAACAAGTTCGATGTAAGATGTAGCAGCACATGGACAAACGTGAGCTGCAGGATCGAACTAAACAATTTGCACTACGCGTGCTAAAGCTTGTCGGCGCGTTACCGCGTACCGCTGGCGGTCGCGTAATTTCGATGCAACTGGCCCGGGCAGCCACGTCTGTTGGCGCAAACTATCGTAGCGCTTGTCGCGCTCGGTCCCGAGCAGAGTTTGCAGCCAAGCTGGGGGTTGCGGTAGAAGAATCGGATGAAAGCCTTTACTGGCTCGAGCTCGTACGTGACGGCAAACTTCTTCCCGAAGAGAAGCTCTCAGATTTGCTAAAGGAAGCCGACGAATTGACGGCCATCCTTGCAAGCGGTCGCAAGTCTGCAGTGAATACCTCGAACCTCAAACATCAAACATCTTACATCCCATCATGAACATCGGATTTGTTGGAGTGGGTCGAATGGGCGCGAACATGGCGCGCCGGCTGAAAGATCGTGGTTTTCACGTCACATCGGTTTACGACACCAACCGCTCTGCCTCCACGGAACTCGGATCGGAGCTTGGGTGCGCGGCCGCGCAGGATTTATCGGAAGTCACGGCAGCATCCGATGTGATCTTCACCGTGGTGACCGACGACAATGCCATGCGGCAAATCTTTGCCGGGCCCGGTGACAATTTGCTCGTCAACGCGAGCGGTAAATTATTCGTCAACTGCGCTACGATCTCGCCGGAAGTGCATGTCGAAATCGAGAAACTCGCCCAGAAAGCCGGCGCCCAATCTCTCGAAGCATGCATGGCTTCGAGCATTACGCAGGCACGCGAAGGCAAGCTTTACCTGATGTGCGGCGGAAATGAAGAGGCATTCCGAAAAGCGGAACCGGTGTTGAAAGAGCTTGCCGCCAAAATTCGTTTCATAGGAAAAGCAGGCGAAGCCGCCAAGGTGAAAGCGCTGGTTAACATGGTGATGAACATTAACACCGCGGGTCTGGCTGAAGGGCTCGGACTCGGCTCCGCGCTCGGTCTCGACCTAACGATGCTACGCGAAGTTTTTTCCCAAACCGGTGCGAACTCGCGCGTACTCGAAACCGACGGCGAAGACATGCAAAACCGCGAGCACAGCTGCTTTTTCTCCGCCGCGCACGCAGCCAAAGACAGCGGAATCGCGCTTGAACTTGCAAACCATCTCGGCCTCGATTTACCGCTCGCGCGCGCCACAAAGGAACAATATGATCGCATGATCGGCGAAGGCCTGGGTGAGCTCGACAAATCCGGCATCGCCGAACTCACCTTCAAAGACCGCCACAAACGTTCCGGCGACGGCGTCTGAATTGACGTCGCTTTCAGGCAGCAAAGAACTCACACTTTGCTTCAAACCCCTTCAACTCGAATTCACCGAGCGGACGTGTTGCCATTAGTCCGCCTAGCTTTGTCTGCGCTGCTTCACTCACACAGCAGGGCTCGCCTAACGAACTGGCCAATTTTTCCAGACGGAAGATCAAATTTACTTCGCTGCCCATCAAGCTTTCTTCCCCCATCGAGGCGACCCCGCCAATCGCGACGGCCCCGAAGTGAACAACAAAACGAAACTCGGGCCATTGTTTTCGTTGCAATTCTTTGAACGCGGAGATGACTCCAGCGATCTCTTCCGAGCTCGTAGCCGCTTCCGGCCAGTATGCAAGAAACCCATCACCGAGATATTTATTAATCATCCCATGCTGATTTTCGATGATCTCATTGCAACTGAAAATCCACTTGCCCAGAAGAACATCCAGATCATCGCTCTCAACGTGGCGGCTGAGCGGCGTAAAGCCGCGAATGTCCGCGACGAGAAGCCAACACGGAACCTTCTCGATTTCTCGCAGCGTTCGTTGCATTAGGTCCGTCCTGTACTCTTCTGAAATGGCGAGTGGCTGCCGGAATTTAAAAACTTGATCGCCGATTGTGATTTGATCCCCATCGCTTAGTCGAAAGGGATGATGAATTCGCCGCTTGTTTAGAAACGTTCCGTTGCTGCTGCCGAAATCGATTAACCAAAGTTCACCGATATTTTGCAGGTGGATCAAGGCATGTCGCCGCGAGACTTTAGGTGAGTCTAGGACGATTGTGTTAGCAGCAGTCCGTCCCAGCGAGCAACTGCCGCGGATCGAATGGTGGGTGCCATCGGTTGCTTCTAACCAAGCACCTTCCTCCAGGGGGGCGTTCACGCGAAGACATTCTATCAAAATGTGATATCAGACGCAAAGCTATGGCAGCGCGAGTTTCTCTGCGCGGCAACCGAAGTGCCGGGTGGGAGCGCCGTCCCGAGGTTTGAACTTCCTTTCGACGCTAATGTTGTATACTTGGCCAACGTGAGTAACGAACGCGCAGGCGATGTCGTAGCTGCGACTTCGCGCGAGTTTGCCAGCGGACAAAAGGTCTTTGGCCGCTACATCCTAATCAAGGTCCTGGGGCGCGGCGGAATGGGAATCGTTTGGCTCGCACACGACGAAGAATTGGAGCGCGATGTGGCGCTGAAATTTCTTCCCGATCTGATGATCCAGGATCGTTCGCTGTTGGATCAACTCAAGCGCGAGACCAAGCGCTCCCTGGAATTAACGCATCCGCACATCGTTCGGATTCATGATTTCGTCCACGACCAACGCTCGGGGTGCATTTCAATGGAGTACGTCGATGGTGAAACGCTTTCAAACTTGCGAGCCGAGAAAGAGCAAAAGGTCTTTGAACCAGACGAGATTGCCGGCTGGATCAGTCAGCTTTGTTACGCGCTCGATTATGCGCACAATCATGCCAAGGTCATTCATCGTGATTTGAAACCTAGCAACCTCATGGTGAATCAACGAGGCGATCTCAAAGTGGCAGACTTTGGCATAGCTCGCAGTCTGGCTGATTCAGCGAGTCGATTGACTGCGGAACAGGGCCGGAGCGGCACACTCGTTTACATGAGTCCGCAGCAACTGAACGGCGAGCGCAGTACACATGTTGATGATATTTATTCGTTAGGCGCGACCATATACGAACTACTGACCAGCAAGCCACCCTTCTATTCGGGCAATATCGATCGGCAGATTTGCGAGCGCATCGCTCCTTCGATGACGGAGCGTCGCAAAGAATTGAACATCGAGCCAGCGTTCGTGGCAAAGAATTGGGAAGAAGCCGTCGCGTCTTGCCTGGCAAAAGAACCGTCGCAGCGACCGCAATCGACAGTTGACGTTGCACAACAGCTCGAGCTTCCATCAGGACAGGCGAAAACAGCAACGACTGCTCGCAACACTTCGAAGAGGAAGCGGCTGCTTATTTCTGGCGTCGCGGCGGCTGTCGTTCTCACGTTGGCTGGCATCTATTTCGGATGGACTAAGCGGCACCACGAACCGGTCTCGCATTCGCCGGCGATTCCAGAAAAATCGATTGCTGTTTTGCCATTCGAGAACCGGAGCGAAGAAAAAGCAAACGCCTACTTTGCCGATGGGATCCAGGACGAAATTCTAACGCGCTTATCGAAGATCGCCGATCTGAAAGTGATCTCGCGGACCTCGACTCAGCATTACAAAAGCGCCCCGCAAAACCTGCCGGACATAGCCAAGCAACTCGGTGTTTCACACATCTTGGAAGGCAGCGTGCAGAAGAGCGGCGATGCCGTGCGCGTTAACGTGCAGTTAATCAATGCAGCCACCGATTCTCATCTTTGGGCCGATACCTTTGATCGCAAACTCACCGACATCTTCTCAGTTGAGAGCGATATCGCAAAAGCGATTGCCGACCAATTACAGGCGAAGCTTACCGGCCGCGAAGAACAAGTCATTGCCGCCAAACCAACCGATAATCCTGAGGCATATGATGCTTATCTGCGGGGTTTGGCTTACAGTCTCAGAGCTGCAACCACGTCCACGATCCTGGGCGCGCAGACATATCTGAGGGAAGCGGTGCGCTTGGATCCGAAATTCGCCCTTGCCTGGGCGCGGCTCTCATATATGGATGCGGTGGGCTACCTGTCACTCAAGCTTCAGCCAACACTCGCCCTTCGTGAAGAAGCACGACAGGCAGCCGAAACCTCGCTTACGCTTCAACCCAATCTTGGCGAGGCCCTACTCGCTAAGGGATACTACAATTACGCTTGTCTCAAAGATTACGGGACAGCTGTGCGTTACTTTGAGCAAGCGCGTCGCTTTCTCCCGAATAGTAGCCGGGTTTTTGAATTGCTCGCCTATGTGGCACGCAGGCAGGGTCAGTGGGATCAGAGCGACCGTTATTTCGAAGAAGCCGAGCGGCTCGACCCTCGCAATGTTAATCTTCTCGCGCAACACGCGATTTCCGACGTCAAACGTCGTCGTTTCCCAGAAGCCGTTCGAAAGGCGGATCAAGTTCTCGATATCTCACCAGATGACATAGATACGATTGCGTTAAAGGCGGCTATCGCACAAGCCGACGGTGATCTACCGCGTGCTGCTGCACTACTCGCTCCGCTGCATCCAGGAGCCGCCGACACCCAGACCTTGGAAACACAGGTTTATCAAGTGATCCTGGAGCGTCAGCCTGCACAAATCATTCCACGGTTAAAAGAAATACTGGCCACGCCCGATCCGGCGTTGGGCTACATCAACGGCGAACTACGCTTCTGGTTAGGCTGGGCCCAGGAAGTTGCCGGGGACCGCAGCGCTGCCCAGGAAAGTTGGAGAAAGGCTCGTAGCGAACTGGAACCTTTCCTCAAAGAACAGCCGGAAAACTATTCTCTCATTGGAGATCTCGCTCTGACCAATATGGGCCTTGGTGATAAGGCCGCCGCGTTGGCTCTATCGGACCGGGCCATGGCAGCGATTACAATAGAAAAAGACGCGATGGATGGCCCGATGCCTATTGAATTCGACGCACGAGTCGCGGCGCACGTGGGAGAGCCCACTCGCGCCATCTCCGCTTTACAGAAACTACTTTCGATACCATACGACGGCGCAATGGCTGCAGGGGTGCCGCTTACCCCCGCACTGCTCCGGCTCGACCCGATGTTCGATGAGCTTCGAAGTGATCCACGGTTCGAAAAACTCGTAGGCTCGACACCCACACAGTGAGTGAGCAAGGTTGACATCGAAGTGAGAGTCATTTGAGAGGGTGAAAACGCTTCGCAAGTTCGCCGGATCGACGACAGGCAGACTGCCACATGAAAGTCTGCTCGAAACAGTAAGAAACTTTCTTTGGCGCCAGACCTCCTTCGAGCCGACGCCGAATAACTCGGAGCATGAGGAGAGCATCTTCCCGTTTTTGATTTACCCGATGGTTTGGCAACCATTCTCTTAATCTCGTCAATTCGGCTTGCGTTGATTCGTTCTCCGCAGCATGCCCGAGCAGAGCTGAATAATTCCGCTCGGGATAAAACAGCTCCTTGCCGATGGTTTCCAGCGACACGCGCAAGTCGGTTGAAATGACGCTGAGTTGCTCCGCTTTTCGCAGAGTCTGCCGAATATTCACCATTGCTTCCGATGCGGATACAAAGCCCGTTTCAGCAGGCCCATGAGCCACAGCAACCTCGTCATCATCATTCAAAATTCCATCGCGGTACATTTCAAACACAGCGCCCACGCCTTCCATTCCAAAAGAAAGTAATTCGGCCGCACGAAGCGCTCCGATGCTGGCGCTGCCGAACACGTGAATGCCGCGGCTCATCGCCCATAAGATCTCCTTGTGACGGACAGTCGGTACGGATTGGAAATAGCCGTCGATAATTCCTATCGCCTGCGGACGATGTAAGGCCGCCCGATACACATCGCCTTCAGCGGCAGGCGGCAAATACTCTGCCTTTAGCTCAGCACTAGCTTCGACCGACGAGATCGTTGGCCCGGCAAAGATGTACGCGTTCACAACATCGCTGCAATTGCCGCATGTGCCGGCGATTTTTGAACATAGCTCGATTTAAGCGTTGCCTGAAGGCCGGGGATGATGATCCGAACCACCGGCAAATCAAATGCCGGTTTCGTGAGATCCACGGCGATTACTCGCCGAACACCAGCCTCCCGGAGGCACTGCAGTTCCCATTCCACATCTTCTTCAAAGGTCTCGACGTCGTGGTCAGGGACGTCAGCAAACCCGCGCACCGGCCTTGAGGCTGTGACGAGGTCGCGGATCGATTTCATCACGTTTACGTCCTGCAATTGTGCATACGTATTGCCGCCGAAATCATCACGTAAGCCCGATATGAGAGTCAGCCGAGTCTGCGCCGCCTCTGTTAACGCCCGCAACAAAGCGATCTGACGAGCCGGATGGCAACCGTAACCTGCGGATGCCGCACAATGCCACACGTTCTCGCTCTGTGGCACTATCAAACAAGCAAAAGCAGCAATTCCGATATCGGTTGTAATGTCCCAAACGCCAACGAGCAGCCCAGCCGATTCAAATTTGTGAATGATCTCACGCGCGATTGGGTCGTTGATGGTTTTTAAATCGACCCGCTCTTCCTCAAGGGCTCGGCCGAATTTCCATCGAGCGGTCGCATGCCGCTCAATGACTTCGCAGATTCCCTGGCTGATAGCTTCGATAAAAGTGTTTCCGGAGGCTAATCCATTTGAGCTGGCTGCGAAGCAACCATGGCCATCCGGCAATGGCACAGTGTAATCTGTGTGAACGAGTTCGTACGGTACAAGCAGATTTGCCCCGCTCACGAGGTCTCGACCTTCGCACCAGAGGATCCGCAAGAGTGGATGAAAACGCGAATCAGGGGTGTGTGGAAGATCGTCAGGTTCAACTACGCTGTGTTGATAGCGAAGTTCCTCGTAAGCGGCTAAACGGAGTGGCAAGGTGATGGTCTCGGCGTGATATAGTTCAGCTGCCTCCATCAAACCTGACGCACGCGCGCTGGCGAAATCGATTCCTTTTCCTTGCGAGACGGCGACAGATCGCGAGTTGGGCCGACACACCATCACCACCGGAATCCCTACGCAATCCAACCCGGTCACGTTTGCGACGCGCGTTATGCCCATCACGGGGGCCAGCGGTAGTACGCGCTTGATTGTGTCGTTGAGGCTGGCCGATCTATGCGTTCCTCGGCGCAATACCTTCAACGTTACTCGCATCAACCGGATATCTGAACGACTCCAGGAGTAGCGGCACGCCTACGAGTTTCGGGGCAGGTCAGCGAATCCGACCGCCACGCCAGTTGTAAGGCTCGGCTCTGTTTCATCAAAAAGTTTTTTCAAAGCGGCTTCGGCCCCTTTTACAATTACCTTAACCTCTGCGTCCTGATTCTCCACTTTGTACACAGACCCGTCCTGACGAATGACGTAGTACGTGCCATCTGGGGCACGGACGAGCCATTTTTGGTTTCTTGGTAGCGGCATAAGATTGTTCCTTTCCAGTTAATGCAGATTAGACGTGTAGTCGTTTATCATTTCCGTCGATATTGTCCAAGCGTTAAATGTCGTCTTCAGCCAGCGATCAACCGGTCTGTTCACGTAACTCGTCTGCCCGAAATCTGCGGGGCCAACTTCTCGAGAAAAGGCAGAGTTTCTTCGGTTTGATCCCGAAGCAGATGAACGCGCAGGAGCATCTGCGCTTGGCCAACCAATCCGGCATCGCCGAGCTCATGCTCGATGATCGCCACAGGAATTCCGGCAACTGGGTGTGAGTCACTCCGATTGCAACGCATGGAACGCGCACTTCTCTTCAAAGCCTTTCAACTCAAATTCGCCAAGGGAACGCGTTTCAATCAATCCTCGCAATTTTCGGTTGGCAGTTTCACTTACGCAGTAAGGCTCGCCTAACGAACCGGCGAGTTTTTCCAGACGAAAGATCAGATTCACTTCGCCACCCATTAGACTTTCTTCGCCCATTGAGACGACTCCACCGATATCGACCGCGCCAAAGTGCACGACGAGCCGAAATGCCGGTCCTTCTTTTCGTTGCAACTCTTTAAGCGCTGAAATTACCGCCACAATTTTTTCCGGACTCGTGTCGCCTTCGCGCCAGTAGGCAAAGAAACCATCGCCAAGATATTTGTTAATTATCCCGTACTGGTTCTCAATGATCTCCTTGCAACTCAGAATCCACGCTCCTACAAGAACGTCCAGGTCCTGACTCTGCAATTGCCGGGTGAGCGGCGTAAAGGCACGAATGTCTGCGACGAGAAGCCAGCACGGAACAGTCTCGATTTCGCGCAACGTGCCTTGCATCACGTCTGTTTTGTATTCCTCTGAAACGGCGACCGGCTGCCGAATCTTCAAAACTTGGTCGCCGATTGTGATTTGATCTCCGTCACTGAGTCGAACCGGGTGGTGTATCCGCCGATTGTTCAAAAAAGTTCCGTTGCTGCTGCCAAAATCGATCAGCCAAAGTTCGCCAATGTTTTGCAGATGAATAAGCGCGTGCCGGCGCGAGACTTTCGGCGATTCCAGCACGATCGCGTTAGCAACGGATCTGCCTAACGAACAACTTCCTTTGATCGCGTGGCGTCTTCCATCGGCTCTTTCCAACCAGGCACCTTCTTCTGGCGGCACGCGCATGCTCGAGAACTATCAAAAGTAACCGCAGACGAGAAGTATCTTTCAATCGCTCAAGATGCTGGGGTTCGTCGCTCAGACATCGCCTTCGGTGTACGCTTTTTCTCCTTTAAGGCTCCCCGGCGGTCCCCAGCTATGTTCTCGACATAGGCTGGCGGCGGGTTTATGAAGGATCTCACGTTAGTAGCTCCACATGTCCCCTGAGGCTCAAGAAGAAATTGAGCGCAAGATCGGGCAATCGCTGGCCCGGTCTCGCCCAACCAAACTCGAAGCTTAGCACAAGCAAATGCACCCCCCCGCGCGGCCAATTTCGACATGTCCGACCTGTGGGGCTGCGCTTGAGGAAACATTCGGTGGCGGAGGCGGCTGCATGTTTTGTCTGTTACATGCGGGAATCGGCAACGAAGAAGAAACCGTGCAAGATTCAACGCCAAATACTTTTGAAGGCGTGATGCGCTTTGGTGTTTATGAAATCGATTGTCACGCGGATGGAAGTCTGTGTGAGCTCGGCCGAGGAGCGATGGGCGTCACGTATCGCGCCACCGACACGTCGCTCCAGCGCAAAGTCGCCTTAAAGATCATCAAAACCGACATCGCTGAGCGAAGCGCTGATGCCCGCGAACGATTTGTCCGTGAAGCGCGCGCGGCTGCAGCACTGCGGCACGAACATATTGCTGTTATTCACCACTTCGGGATGCGCCTTGAGACAGGCCAATATTATTACGCGATGGAACTAATCGAAGGTGAAACCCTTGATCAACGCGTTCACCGCTCCGGGCCACTCGATCCACGGTCCACCATCGGAATTGCACAGCAAGTCACCTCGGCTCTCACTGCTGCAGAGAAGCACGGGTTAGTCCATCGCGATCTAAAGCCAGCCAACCTGATGCTCGTGAACGCCCAGGACCCCGAAGTGGAAGAAAGCGATCAAACTCGGTCAAAGCGGAAGAGATTACGCGCGCTCCGCAAGAGCGGGCTCCCGGTGGTGAAAATAATCGACTTCGGTTTGGCGAAAGCTTTTCACGCAGCAACGGATCCCAAGTCGCTAACCCACGACAGATTCGTCGGAACACCGGCATTCGCCAGCCCCGAACAATTTGAACATTCTGCGCTCGATGTTCGCTCAGACATTTACTCGTTAGGCGAAACGCTCTGGTTCGCGCTTACAGGAAAGACGCCATTTGCCGGCCGTACTTTGTCTGAGATCCACCGCGCTCAAAAATCGAATGCACTTCCCACAGAACACCTCAAAGCCGCGCACGTCCCGCATGGCCTGAAATCATTGCTGGAATCGATGCTCG
>DATDFM010000230.1:0-17936 GCA_036522635.1 Candidatus Udaeobacter sp.
CAGCGGTCGCTCAGCTCCATCTCGTTAGATGTTTAGCATATTGTTTCCGACGCTGTTCGTCGTCTGCATTTGTTACGTTGTAACCGAAACGCGATGTGTCGCGATGGATACCGTGCGAACCCCGCCCTCTTTGCAACGTGAAGGTATCACGCTCAGCGGTGGCGATGGTTCATCGTTTGAAAAGGCAATCATCATCCACGCACACGACGAAAAGCGGGCTATCTTGGCAGAGTACGAGTATATGCTGCTTCATTACCGCGCATTGCAATTGATCAGTCTCGTGCGCGTTCGTTACCACGGTAAGCATTACGACGTTCTGACCTACTATGAGAATTGCGAAGTCTGTCGAACTCCAAACTGGAGGAAACGCGCGTTCTACTTCGACATGACCAACTACTACGGGAAGCGACCGCACGCATCTAACCGTTCGATGAAGCCAACGTCCCCATTGCGAAACAAGTCCAGTGTGTTTGCCACGACACCCTGCCGTGGCTTATCTCCGTCTCGTTAGGCGACCTCAATACCTATGCACATCCCAGCCAAGACAAACCTTCCGCGTCTCGACGAAATAACGGTTGAGTGGGGTGGCCGATCGTTTGCTCTGCCCTACCTTTATCGCGAGGGCACGGGCGGACCATCCGTATTCCTTGTGCATGGGTTGGGCGGCGCGAAGGAGAATTTCTACGCCGCATTCCAGAGTCCTGCTCTGGCAGACTGCACCCTGCTCACTTTTGATGAACCCGGCACCGGCCTCGCTGCTTTTGACCCGGACGCAGGCCTCGATGTCAGCGCGCTGGCCGAAATGGCGCACAGCGTGGCGGCCCAGATGCTGCCAGGGCCTTACTTTCTGGTCGGGGCGAGCATGGGCGGGCTAATTTCGCTGTTACAGATTCGCCGTCACGGTGTAGGTCGTATTCTGGGGCTGGTCAACCTCGAAGGCAACCTGTGCCCCGAGGACTGCATGTTCTCGCGGCGAGTGGTGTCCCACACGCTCGAGTCGTTTGAGCCGGTGTTCAGCCAGGTGATGGGGGAACTCCGGGCATCACGTTTCGCAGGAGATCAAATCATTGCGCACAATATGGCGCTGAACTTGGATTTTCGTGCCTATCACGCCTATGCATTTGAGACGGTGGCTGAGTCCGATTCCGGACGTCTTATTGAGGAGTTTCTCGCCCTGCGCATCCCGCGGCTTTTTCTCTATGGTGAAGCCAACAAAACGCTGTCGTATCTGCCCGGGCTCCGCGCGAGTTCCGTGCAGGTCAGGGAGGTCCCATCTAGCGCCCACTTCTTGTTTTACGATAACCCGGTAGATACATTCCAGGCGATTGGTGAGTTCGTCCACGCGACGCACTCAAATGAGGCCGCCTAACCATCCGCATGCGGAAGGTCGTCCATGCAATGACATTTATGAAAGGAGTGCCATTGTCCCTTGTCAGTCGACGCGCGCCGCTTCATTCTCGCGCACGACGAAAGGGACGACGATGAAAATGAATATCACTTTACCACTGCCCTTTATCGCTTTTTCCATCACGTCTTTGCTTTTGTTTTCAACCGCTGATGGACAAAGAAGTGGTATTAAAAGCGTAGATGCGGCAGCCAAAAGTGCCGCGAGCGAACAGCGTGGCGGAACGGTTATCAAGAATCCGATGGGTATGGAGTTTGTTTATGTGCCGGCGGGAAATTTTATGATGGGTTCGGCGGATACGGCGGTGCAGACAGCCTATAAGCAGGCGCAAATTGATGTCGGGGCCGATCACGCCAAATTGGAATGGTTCACGCGAGAACAGCCGAGGCATCGGGTGGCGATCCGAAAAGGGTTTTATATGGGACGCTATGAAGTGACACAGGCGCAGTGGCAAGCCGTGACGGGGAATAATCCGAGCAACTTCAAAGGCTGCGATCAATGTCCAGTGGAACAGGTCAGTTGGAATGACGCGCAGGAGTTCATCCATAAGTTGAACGCGATGAATGATGGCTTCACGTATAGTTTGCCGAGTGAGGCGCAGTGGGAGTATGCGTGCCGCGCCGGCACAACTACAGAGTTTGCATTTGGAAACTCTTTATCGTCAGTGCCGGCGAACTTCGACGGCAACTATCCTTATGACGGCGCGGCGAAAGGCGTCAATCGGGAGAAGACCACTCCCGTAGGGAGTTTCCGACCAAACGCATGGGGCTTATATGACATGCACGGGAATGTGTGGGAGTGGTGCGAGGATGTCTGGCATGAGAACTATAACGGCGCGCCGGCTGACGGCTCGGCATGGTTGAGCGGCGGGGACTCGAATTATCGGATCGACCGCGGTGGTTCCTGGGATTTCCACGGCGATGCCCTACGCTCCGCCTACCGCTTCAGGGCCAAACCCGACGTCCGCGTCAGCAACAGCGGTTTGCGTGTAGTTGCCGTGCCGCGGTCCTCGTAGCCTTTAGACGACTGAAAAAAATACCGCTCATTCACTGCAGCTTCAGCGTTCGAAGAAAGGCTGGATTGTAACTGCCAGACCATTGGACCGCGATCCGCTTATTGATTAGGTCTAACCCCTATGACGGGAGTCAAGCGCGGCAGGGACTTTGTTAGTTCATAGGTTTTGGCTGGGTTAGGGTTGTGGGATTGACTGGAGCGTGTCCTCTTCCTTTACTCATAAAAATCCTGGTGCACATCAATCCCAAGCTTGATCGCCTCAGTGCCGCCATTAAACTGGCAGCGGGTTTCCTCGAGTGAGGACAGCTCTGTGTTTACAATGACACAATTCATATTGCCGGGTGTAGGTCCAAAACCCGCACCCGACAATCCCCATCATGTCATCTAATCGCTCGAGCGAACCGCCACCCGCTGTACGCTCCACGCGACAACATGACTACTGACCACAGACTACGGACTCCGTTCGCCCCCGGTAGCGGTCCCTCAGCTCCTTCTCGTTAGATGACTTTGCACATATGACTCCGACAATTCGGACGGAAACAATCGAGGACATACCGGGCATTTACGCAGTGGTTCGCGCTGCTTTCGCTCGTCCCGGCGAAGCCGAATTGGTGGTGGCTCTACGTCGGGCAAACGCGCTCGTTGTTTCCGCTGTCGCCACCGTCGGCAGTCGCATCGTCGGTCACGTCGCGTTCAGTCCTGTCAGGATCGACGACTACTCGGCGTTGGCACTGGCGCCGGTGGCGGTTGAGCCAGAGTTCCAGCGTCAGGGTATTGGCGCTGCGCTCATCCGCTGGGGTCTCGACGAGTGCCGGCGGTTGGGGTACGGCATTGTCATTGTGCTTGGCGAGCCGACTTATTATGGCCGGTTTGGTTTTACGTCCGCTTCGCAGTTTGGCATCGACTGTCCGTTTCCCGTTCCCTCAGAAGCGTTCATGGTGTTGGAGCTTTGGTCCGATGCGGCCGCAGGGCGTCGTGGGATGGTTCGTTACCGTCCTGAGTTCGAGTTGGTTTGAGTATATGGCGTCGCCTAACCATGCGATGGAGCGAACTCCGAAAGTATTCGCGAGCAGGCTCGCTGACCGGCGCGACAATTTACTTTTCATGACTTCAACATTGAACTCCGGAGCACAGCTCGCTTTGATGCGTTCACTCCCGTTCACTTGCTGCTAGCCTCGCGGCCTGCGAGTCTATCCGCCGGCTTCCCAATACGACGTATTCGTCAGCGGTCGCTCAGCTTGTTCTCGTCAGATGCTCACGCGCCTTGTGTATCGCGTCGTTTTGCGCCATTGTCCTGACGTGACCTTCACAGTTGAAACGGAGCAAGAGAACGATGGGCGCTGGATCGCAGAAGTTGCCCAGATTCCTGGCGCGATGGCGTACGGCAGTACGCGGGAGGAGGCAGTTGCGCGTGTGCAGGCGCTGGGACTTCGTGTGCTGGCCGAACGACTCCGAAAGTGTTCGCGAGCAGGCTAGCCCCTTGGCGAAAAAAGTTCAGCGTATTTGCCATGATGCTCTGTTGTGGCTTGTCTCTTTGTCGTTAGGCCTATGAAGTTTTGTGCCGAAAACAACGTTACGTAACCGATGCCCACAAAACCAATACCTGAAGGATTCCATTCCATTACTCCGTATCTGTTCGCCAAAGGCGCCGCACGGTTGATCGAGTTTATTTCCGCAGCGTTTGAGGGCGAGGTGATGTTCCAGCAAAACCGCCCGGATGGTGCAGTTATGCATGCTACGATTCGAATCGGCGACTCGATGCTTATGCTCGCCGATCCGACCCCAGAGTTCGGAGCGATGCCGAGTTCGATTTACTTATATGTGCCGGATTGTGACGCCGCCTATCGACGCGCGCTCGATGCCGGCGGAATATCTATTTTCCCGATGATGACGTTGCCTTCGGGGGAGCGCTATGGCGGCGTCAAAGACCCCTGCGGGAACATTTGGTGGGTGGCCACACACGTTGAGGATGTTTCGCTCGAAGAGCAGGAGCGACGGTGGAAAGAATTCAAGATGCCCGAACTCAAGTCTGAGGTGAAACAGGCCTAACTTGTGTCTCGTGACACGATGAGCGCACGCGTCACGACACTGATGATGTTCGCCACGGCTATACTCACCTCGTGCACCTCGCTCGCGGCGCCGGATGTTAGCGGACCAGATGCTGCTCGCCTTGCTCGCGTCGACATCCAGCAGATCGCTGCGCTGCCGTTTGCGGGCAGCGGCATCAAGAGAGGCGTGTACAGGATCTATGCCAACAAGCCAGATGAAGTCGGCGTACAAAGTGCGCAGCCACAATGCGTTCAGTGTGCTTGCCACGACACTCTGCCGTGGCTCATCTCTTTCTCGTTAGGCCTTACGACCAAAGCTCAAGCTTTATTCGCGATCGAAGACGAGGATGTTTGGCAGACGCTGGTTCAAGATGTGCATCGTCATAGTCAGGGTCTTGAAGTCGGGAGAAACGATGATTTCACGAGTTCCCACAATCCTGCCTTTGAGTTTCTTGGTTAATTCGATCGAGCGATCGCCGAGACGTCGCGCCGATGTGGCGCTTCCTGCAGGGGCACCGGCTCCTGCCGGTGGATAATCTTTTCCATCGAACTTCACGTTCGTCGCCGGCGCGCCGCCGGGATTGATGAAAGAGAGGCCGTCGCCCTGGTACGCACGGATTTCAATCTCATATGCTGACTCGGGCTTTTCTTCCGTCGTTTCCCAAGTGCCCGGGATTCCGGAGCTGCTTGCGCTGCCTTCCGCGCGTTTGTACGCCAGGTCGATGCGCGACGTCGAACCATCCGGCTGGTTGCCAGTGAAAGTATCTGTCAGCGTCTTGCCGTCGTCGGAAAGCTTCCACATCGCGGTGAGCACGGTGCGGCCGCCATTCTTCCGCACGATTTTCCAGTTGCCGGGCGCTTCAACCGTAATGGAAATGGTGCTGCCTTGAATTCCGGGCTGGTCGGTGCCGTCGGCCACCAGTGTCTCGGTCTCGCCGGCACCAGCAAAGGTGAGCGTGTAGCGGTTTGAGCCGGCGGGCGCGATCGTCATTTGGTCGGCGAGTTTGCTCTTGGAAAGGTTGAGCTTCCATTTGCCGATGAATGGTTCGTCGGCGGCGCGGGACGTAGCCGCAATCAAACAGGCGAAGCAAAGCAATTGAATGGCCGGTTTTAGCATGAAACGCTCCAATTCTTTCTGTGCGCCACAAACCGCGGACGCATCGTCTGACAATCGCGATCACGCGCGCAAAAACCAGTTCACAAAAGTAACAATCCCGTAACTTTTGACTGTCTCTGTCGCAGTTAGCCGGAATAATTCCGAACTGGATGCGCCCATCCGGAGCTCGTCAGCACCCTTGCACATGTGGCTTGGTGAGTTTGTCTCTTAGCGATTCACCGAGAACCGCTCACCCAAGGCCTAACGAATCGATGCTATGGAACCTGGCTGCTCGCGAATGCTTTTGGAGTTACCTCCTTCTCATAAGATGCTACGCCAGCTTTGCGAGTGGAGATGGGCGGCGCGTTATAGTTTCGTCCTGCCGGAAAGCGCGGCGGATAGCGTTAGTTCATCTGCCGATTCGAGGCCGCCGCCGGCTGGAATTCCACGGGCAATGCGGGTGAGCGTGAGTGGTTTGCCCTTTAAGAGCTCGACGATGTAATTCGTAGTCGCTTCACCTTCGACGTCCGCAGCCAATGCAAAGATGATTTCGGAGATTTTTTCCCGGTCAATGCGATCGACCAACTCCTTGATGCGCAAGTCCTCGGGAGCAACATGATCGAGGGGCGAAATCTTGCCGCCTAGCGCGTGGTACCGACCGCGAAATGCGCCGGTTTTTTCCAGGGGGAGAATATCGGTCGCTTGTTCTGTAACACAGAGAATTTCAGGCGAGCGCGACGGGTCGGCACAGATTTCGCAGAGTTCAGCAGAAGCAAAGAATCCGCACAAATTACACGCATGTATTGATTGACGGGTATCAGTGATGGCGCGTGCGATCTGCTCCGGCTGATCACTCCGTGCACGAACCATCCAGAGTGCGATCCTTTCCGCCGAGCGCGGACCGACGCCCGGCATTTGCCGCAGTTGCGCAATCAAATCCCGGATCGCCGCCGGATATTCTGTTCTTCTCAACACGTGTTCAGTTGAAAGTAGCGCAAGCCTCTGGCTTGCGAGTGTGTCCGAATACAAGCGAGACGCATGTGCTACGTTCGGCTATTCGGCCGGCCATTGCGTCAGTTGCAGGATGAGCGGTTCGAGTCGCCGCATGTAAAACTCCAGCGGTGGATCGTTTTCAGTTTCCGAGCCGCGCGCTTTCTGGAATTCGGCGTACGCTTCCGCCCAGCGCTGTTCTCGATAAAGAACTACCCCACTCCAGAACGAGTCGCGCTGCGCGACGCGTTCCGGTCCGGCTTCCTCTGCGAGCCAAAGTGGTTCGTAAACCTCCACCCGGTCGTGCGAATTCAATCCGCTCACAAAATCGATTGGCCGTGATACAATCGCCTCATTTACGCGATCAAAAGTCAGCGTGTCCATTAAGGCCCGGGATCCGTAGAAACGATTGAGAGCGCAGAATCGGCGCGCCAGTTCGATCGGTTCGCCACTTGCCAGGAGCAACGGGCGCCTGCTCTCTTGGAATGTTCCGGCAACGATGCCGCCGGAACTGATTCCAGCCCGAATATCCCAACTGGCAGAACCTTTCTCCTCGTTTTCACCCCGATCGCGAGAATTCTTGATCATATCGAGAACAACACGGGTTGCTTTTTGCGCATGTTCCGGATCGGTCGCAGGAAATCCAAACACACCCACTACCCCTTCTCCGTCGGCGGCTTGCAGGTAAGCGCCTTGTTCCACGAGACGCGCAGCGGTTTCGCGGATGAATTTCGCCGTGGTCTCAGTGAATGCGGCAGGCTCGCCGCCTTCCGCAAACGTGAGTTTGTTTCCGATATCGCAGACCACAACGCTCACCTGGTACGTCCTTGGCTCGGCATCGAACGAAATTCTCCCGTCGCTAAGCCGCCGAAATTGCTCATTGGAAACGCGATCGCCAAATAAGGTGCGGACTAGATGTGAGCGATTCCTGCGTACAAAAGCCGACCAACCTTCTGCGGCGAGCAATGCAAATACGAGCGCCAGAACTGACGGCGCGGGCTGAAAAAAAACCCGGTAAAGAGACAAAACCCACGCGAGGCCAAACAGTTCGATTAGTAGTAATCCGATGAGTAACCAGGCGCGCCACCGTGGAACGGTGCTCAAGCTGAGCCAGGCAACGCCGAGAGCGATTACCAAAACCAAGGGGTACTGCCATTTTTCACCCAGTACCTTTGTCGCTCGGGCATAATCGGCGACAAGTTGTGCGGCAATGACCTCAAACCCGGCGATGACTCTTGTCGCATGCAGCGCTCCCACAATCAGCGTAACGGCAACTCCAATGATGAGCGTTGTGACTAACGACCGCTTCATGACAATCAGGCGTTTTGCCTGCCTGCTTCGCGATGGTTTGCTGCTTCGCCACTATCATCGGCAGACTGCCCGGAAGTATTCTCCGGCGGGGCATTGTGGGCGGGCGCCGATGCAGCTGGATAATATGATTGCACCACCAGGTCACTCAAAAATTTATCCGGCGCGTCTATCGCCGCAGCATTAAGATCAAACCGCATTTGGCCCGTGTTTTTCTTAATGAGGCTCAAACCGAATTGGTAATCCTTAAACAAATGCGCGCACAGATCGTTCATCGTCATTCGCTCAGCTTGCGCGCGTTGGACCAAACGATGGATCGCGCTCTCATCAAGAACAACTTCCAATCCGTGCTCTTTACTGAATTTATCTGCGAATTCTCGTGCGCCGGCTTCGAGCATTTGTGCCTCGAGCTTGTGTCCCTCGGCCATTAGTTGCTCGAGAATGCTTCGTGGCTCCCGAACGAGCGCAGCGCTGACGCGCAATTGAGTCAGGCCCGATCCGGCCAGATGGAATTTGTAATCTCGAAACAATTTCTCGAAGACTGTTAGCAACCCGCGCGCGCCGGTTTTTTCCGTCGCCGCAGCTTCGGCCAGCAAACGCAACGCTTCATCCTCAAAGCTGATTTCAATTCCGTAGGCGCGAAACGCGCGCTCGTACTGCCGGAGCAAACTGCCCTCGGAATATTTCATGATGTCGAATAGATCCTTGGCGTCGAGATCCTCACAGACAACACGTACCGGCAAACGTCCGATGAATTCCGGCTCGAACCCATATTCGATGAAATCCTTTGTGGTGACATGCTGGAATAAGTCGTTGTCCATGACTTCGACCGGTTGCGCGCTGAAACCGATCTGACCGTGCCGAACCCGACGCGCGACTTGTTCTTTCAATTTCTCGAACGCACCGCTAACGACGAACAGAATGTGGCGGGTGTTGATCGTGTCGCGTTTGGCTTTGCCGCGCCTTTGAAATTCGAACGCCGCTTGCAATTGAGCCTGGAGATCATTCATGCTGCGTACTGGCACTTCAGTTTCCTCCATTAGCTTTAGCAGCGTGGTCTGCACGCCCCGGCCGCTGACGTCGCGCCCTATCAAATTTCCGGCCGACGCGATTTTGTCGATCTCATCAATGTAGATGATGCCGAACTGCGCGAGGTTTACGTCGCCGTCCGCTTTATGCACCAGCTCGCGCACGAGATCCTCTACGTCACCGCCGACGTAGCCAGTCTCGCTGAACTTGGTCGCGTCTGCTTTCACAAACGGCACTTTGATCAGATCAGCGATGTGTTTGATCAGATAAGTTTTACCGACACCCGTGGGTCCGACCAGGATGACGTTTTGCTTAATGTATTCAACTTCCTGAGCCCGGTTCGGATCCTCTTTCTCGAGGCGACGGAGGTAATTGGCGTGGTTGTAATGATCGCAAACCGCAATCGCCAGGACTTTCTTCGCTTCCTCTTGTTTGATTACGAACCGGTCAAGATGCGCTTTGATGTCGCGCGGCAGTAGGTGGAATTCGAATTCCGTGTGCTCGGTTTTTTCCGGCTTTTCATCCTCCTCCGCCATCGAGGGCTCCGGCTCGGTAATTGTAGCCACTGAGACGCGGTCACCGAAGTTCTGTTTCATAAACTCCGTGATCTTGGACTTCAGTTCCTCGGGCGAAGGAAATGGTGGTGTCGGTGGTGGTGGGTTTTGTGCCATGTGAAAACAAACATCGAGTCAAAGAGGCTTCGTGGCAACGCTTCGTCTAGAGTCTGACCCTCACTCGTGGCGTTTGTTCAGACCTTTTAGTTATGCCGAAAAAGTCCAGAGAACCACCAGCGCGATGACCGTCCCCGAGCCTCGGCAATCTCGAATGCTCGTCGTGCCGCATCAAGCTCCGCCAGAAGTTCATCATAAAACGCAAAACGCTGCGTTGGATCAGGCGCGATCATTTGCTGCAAAACGCGCGCAGTCGCAGCCGTAACATCCGGCGCGATTGCCCGCAAGTCTGACGGCTGCTGCTTCAATTCGCGCAGCTCCGTTGCGGAGTTTGTGCTGCTGTCGATTGGCGGCTTCCCTGCGACAGCATGAAACAGCGTTGCGCCAAGACTATAAATATCGCTGCGAACGTCTTCCGGCTGGTTCGATAATCTCTCTGGCGCGACATAAGCCGGGGTTCCCCAGATCACGCTGTCGTGGTGTGAATCCTTGGTGGCAAAAGCAGCGAGACCGAAATCGCCAATCTTCGCCGCCTGTTCATCCACAAACAATATGTTGGCCGGCTTCACGTCTCGATGAACCAACCCTTTCCGTTGAGCTGCGCGTAGTCCTCTCGCGATTTGGATGCCAATGTCGAGCACCTGGTGCTCCGGCAGCCGCCCCTGCGATTCGATGAGGTCGTCAAGGCTACCGTGGTCGATCAACTCCATCACCACGTAGAACTGGCCGTGGTCCATCCCCAACGAGAAGATCTGCACGACGTTGGGATGATTTACAGAGGCAGCAATGCGCGCCTCTTGCTGCAATTGAGCGTTATGATCTGCTTCGCCACTAAGATCCTTGTGCAACAATTTGAGCGCAACGAACCGCTCCAGTTGGGTGTCGCGAGCCTTGTACACTGTCCCCATTCCACCGGCACCAAGCGTTTCCACAGGTACAAAATGATCGAATGTCCGTTGGAGCAGGTTTTTCTGGCCGCAGTTTCGGCAGACTACGCGCACCAGGGGTTCATAACCGCTGGCCTCGAGCACCGCTCCGCATATCCAACACGTTGGCGTCACGAACAGCCTCCTTCTTCAATCGACATGGAAATCGACTGTAACATTGACGAGTTTGAGGGCAAAAGAATGCCGTGGCGACGTTGAAAGCAACAAACAAGGTACCGGCAACGTTCAAATTGGTCGTGCCAAGAGAGCTTGCCCGGATGCGGCTTGATCTTTTTCTGGTCAAGTCGCTTCCCGAATTCTCGCGCTCGCGCATTCAGCGATTAATCCGCGCCGGCTTTGTTCGTGTCGAAGGCGCAGTCATGCGACCGCACCAGTCTGTGCGATCTGGAGACGAAATCGAAGTCACTGATCCTCCGCTCGAAAAAATCCAAAGTGAGCCGGAAGCCATTCCGTTAACGATTCTGTACGAAGACGACGATCTAATCGTCATCAACAAAGCGGCGGGGATGATTGTGCATCCGGGCGCGGGCCAGCATGAACACACATTAGTCAATGCGTTGTTACACCACTGCACCACGTTGTCGGGTATCGGTGGAAAGGAACGACCAGGCATCGTTCATCGTCTCGATAAGGAAACCAGCGGCTGCCTCGTGGTGGCAAAAAACGACGTGGCCCATCGGGAATTATCAAAACAATTCACCGAACGTACGGTAGAAAAGATTTACCTTGCCTTAGTCGCCGGGAAGTTGCGGAACGAGACGGGCGTAATCGAGAACAAAATTGGACGACATCCGGTGCATCGGCAAAGAATGAGCGTGAGTTCACCCGGCGGTCGCGCGGCTAAAACTGAATATCGCGTTGTTCGTTCAAGCGAACAGGCGAGTCTCGTTGAATGCAAATTGCACAGCGGTCGCACACATCAGATCCGGGTGCATTTACATCATCTCGGCAATCCGGTGTTGGGCGACAAAGTATACGCGCCGAAGTTTGCCAGCGATTTCCCGCGGCAGATGCTGCACGCATGGAAGCTCGGTTTCCATCATCCGCGCAGTGGCGAATGGAAGAGCTTTGAAGCGCCGTTACCGGAGGATTTCAAAGAAGCGGTCGCGCTATGTGCAAAGAGCTGAGGGCAAGGCGTCCAGACACCCAACTTCATAGTTTGCGAGTTTTGGAGTTCCGCCTTCAGGCGGTAATGCCGACTGGATTGCGGGACTCATCACGTTCCGAAATCACATTTCCGGATCGTCCCAACCTTTGCCATAATCGCGTGGTGGATACTCGTACCAGACGCGCTTCGCCTCTTCTAGCCCCGTCTCCGACAGATAACCCGCCGCGCTACTCCATGGCCAATCGGCCCAGCGCGTTGTGTATTGGTGCTTCACTGGATTGTGGTGCACATAATTCAGCGTCGCCCAGTAATGTCGCTCCGATCGCATCGCGCGCTCGACGGCCCGAAAGAAAACCCTTCTTCCACGGGTTCGCTCCTCTCCATTCCAAGCGTGTGAAGTGCGACCATGAAACAGTCCCAATTCCCGCAGCAAAGTTTTGATGTTCGGCACTTCCAGAAGCGCGTGGTAGTGGTTCGGTAATACGCACCACGCGAACGTCTGCGTAGAATGAGCTGTCAGCAACATGAGTAACTCGCGACTAAAATGATCCATGCGCTCCGGACTACGGCCGATGTAATTAGAGTGTTCGTAACAAGCGGCGGTAATTAGAAATCGCCGATGTCCGAAGTTAGGACGATGGGGCGGAGAGTGCCAGGGATGGCCGCGCTCCTTTCGCCACGCGAGCAATTCCTCCCTTTGCTGCTGACTGAGTTGACGCCACAGATAACGCGCCTGGCGCACGGAACCGAGATTAGCAGGAACCGCCTAAAGGCGGAACTCCAAACTACACCCGCCTCGGCACCATCGCGCTCGCCAGCATTGTTTGCGCAACTTCGCCGCGTTGATTGGTGGTCACGTTACGTAATCGAATAATCCCATGTCCGGGCCGCGACCGTGATTGACGCAATTCCATAATCTCAGTCTCCACGACAAGCACATCCCCGGGCCGGACCGCATTCGGCCAGCGCAATTCATCAACCCCTAGACCGATTGCGCCCTCGGCAAAGTTCAGCGTTTGAACGAACAGACGCATGCTCATCGCTGCGGTATGCCAACCACTGGCAATCAGTCCTTTGAAGATGCTCCTCTCCGCGCGCTTCCGGCTAAGGTGAAACATCTGCGGGTCAAACTTATGAGCGAACTCGATTAGCTCTTTTTCCGTCACGGTTAACGGTTCAGATTTGAAACGGTCTCCTGCTTTAAGATCGTCAAAGTAGCGCTCCTTCATGATAGAAATGGACGAAGCTTATTGTTGCGCGATCAGCCGCTGCCGGGCAACACATAACTCCGCAGGCCAGCCAGTAACTGTGTCACGATAGCGCGATCGTGTGAAAAGAGTTTCATTGAAGCCGATGCAATCTACAATCGGGTCCCCTGATTCGTAGCAACATTAATGACGCGGCCGCTCAAAATTCCAGGCGTGGCGATGGCGCTACTTGCACTCATCAGCCTAATCACCCATTTGAAGGCCTGTGAATTATCGCACTGGAAGGATTGGAGGATCATCGACACGTTTGCGGCCGCTTACGCGGAGCAAGGGGACTTCGAACAAGCAATCAAATATCAGAAGCGGGTTCTTGAAATAGGTGGATCTTCGAAAGATGACAAAATCAAAAACCACCTCACGTTCTATGAGCAGCACGTGCCCTATCGCGAGCTAGCCAAATAGCACTTAAAATCCCTTTCATGGCGCACGTTGATCTACGCAGTCCTTCAGACAAAGTCGGCAAACTTTTTTATTTCGGACGGATGCTCGATAAGATCCGGCTACATACAAAGGGCGAATTGCCGTCGGATTATCACGCCAATCTGGGAAAGGGTTTCGATGAAAAATGCGTGAAATTTCTCCGTGTTGACTACCATGCACTGGCCGAGCGGGTGAAACAGGGCGGCACCGATGAGGAAATTCTGGAATGGTGCTTCACCGTCGGCCGCAGACCATCTGAAGACGACATCCACTTCTGGAACGAATTCATGCGGAAGGTCGGCTGGAACGACGAAGTCTCGGAAATGGTGGCACGCCGGAAAGACGAAGCAGGAATGACCGACCGTTCGGACATTCAGACCTCATTCCAATTTATCGACGCCGACGAAGGGCGTCTGCCGAAACCTGGGTAGCGTCGGCACGCGGCGCAGTAGGGGCGACGCAGCGTGTCGTCGCCACCGTTTCTATTCTTCCAAGGTATCGATTCTTTCTCCCAGATTAAAATCAAGTTCAGTTAACCCGCCTTTACTGTGCGTTGAAAGCACCAGACGGACTTTGTTGTAACGGATATCTATGTCGGGGTGGTGTTCTTCTTCCTCCGCCACCTCAGCAACCCTGTCCACAAAATCGATCGCATCCACAAAATCATCGAATTCGAAAGTGCGCTCGATCTGGTTTTTTTCCAATTCCCATTCCGGGATCTTTTTCATGCGATCCTTGAGCTCGCTTTGTTTGATCAAGTCAGCCATAACGGGACAACGAGTATCACCCGAAAATCGTTTTGCAACGGCAAATCGAGCGCTTAAATATCGAGTATTCGGCGGAGATTCTTGACCGAGTCAAACACGTCTATGGCGGACTCTCGCGCTTGCTTCGACAGCCGCGACCAATCATGTAGTACCTCGCGAACCGCGGCTTCCGCCTCGTCTACAGACCGGACAAAATAGAATCCGCTTTCATCGGGGAGATAACGTTCTGCACCGGTGTCTTCCGTAATCACCGGGCGACCCAAAGCCGAAAAAGCCGCAGCGCGATCGCTGATCCAGCCGGTGCGCCACGCCACATCGACGCCCTTAATCGCGGTAAACTCCGCAAGGGCGCTAATCAAATACCGGCGATACACGCCAGGAGTACGTCCGACACGGTGGGGATCGACGACTTGCCAGCCGAGCCGGCGCAGTCGTTCTCTTTCGGGATCCTCCGCAGCCATGTTCATCGCAAGCTCGAATCGCGCCTCGCGTACGCGCCCTGGAAGATTGAGATACGGTTCGAAGGCAACTCTTTTGGAGAGATCCGGAAATTCGCCGGCGACCTCTACCGCCCCACCCCAATACCATTGTCCCACAGTTGTAAATTTGGGTGAGCGTGGCCGCGGTCGTGGGCGGAACAATGTCGTGTCCACAAGCGGATAAAATGTTTTCCAGGCAAGTCCTGATTTTGGCAGATGACAATCCTCTCCAAGCACATTCAGTCCAATCGTCCAAAATTGGTGATGGTGCGACTGACCCACCTCCATCTTCGTCATCCAATAAAAAATCTCACTCGGATCGAGATCGCAAAAAATTCGCCGCTCGAATTTCAGGAGCAGCGGCGGATGAATTGAGTTTGCGAGGTTGAGAAGAATATTTGTTCCAGCGAGACGGTCTAGCAGCTCGCGTTTGGAAATTCCGATGCACTGCAGTGAGTCTAAGTCATGCCGATCGGATGCGGTCTTTTGGTAAAGCAAACAATATCGCCCGGCTAATCCATGCGCCCGCAATTGCCTCTGAAAATTCCTAATCTTTGACTGATCCGCCAGGACGTCGCCTGTGCCCGGCAAGAGCTCCAGCCAGATCGCATCGAGCTTCAGTCGCTGCAGCCCGAGCATCCATTGCAGAGGGACGGAGAAATTTCCTCCGCCTTCGCGATATTTCGCTGCGAACCCGCAGCCAAGGAAAATTGTCACGCGAGCAGAATGATCATTCTGCTCGCGGGCTCAAGATGAAGCTTCGCAATCTTAGAAGATCTTGCCGTGTGGCAGATGCGGTTGGCCATGATGCCCATGGCCGGTGCAAAATCCTCCGTTCGGGATTGGGATAATCGAGCCAAGGAACTGCGGTTGCTGCCGCGCATTCAGTGCCTGTTCCAGAGCAAAGCCGAATCCGATTAGCTGCGGTTCGTGCAGGAAAGTGCTGTACATGAGCATTCCCGCCGGCCTGCCACTCTCGCGAATCCCAACGGGAAGTGAGAGGTTCGGATAACCGGACACGGCAGGCCCTGTCGAATTGGTCAAATGCGGCGCGACGATCGCGTCGACACCCGAGTTAATTACGCTATCAATCCCAGAACGCGCAGCAGTGCGAGCATGCGTTCGCGCGGCGATGTAGGTGGGATCGTTCGGATAACCTGGAAACATTTCTGAAGCCAGAAAGACGTCCTGATCGTAGTAAGGCATTTCTTGCACACAATGTGCGTTGTTGAACGCGATCAAGTCCGCCAATGTGCGCATGCTTGTGTGCGTCAGCGTGGCCAGGTAGTCCGCGATTTGGGCTCTAAACTCATAGAACAATGCCGTGGACTCATCGCCGTTGTAAGCGAAAACGTCGCCGGTATCAACGTCAACGACAGTTGCGCCGAGACTTTCCATCACGCTCAGCGCATTTTCTGCAAACGCGACGGTCAACTCGTCGCCTGGAATGCCACTACCGTAGTAGCTGTAATCGAAAAAGCGGATATCGCGTCCGATCACGGCTCCCTCGAGTGCGTTCGGATCGAGAAATTGCGTGTAATCGCTGGGCAACTGATGTCCAAGTACTTCACCAAACGGTGACTGCAACACTCCAAGCAGGATCGCGACATCAGTCACGCTACGCGCCATCGGCCCAGCTGTGTCCTGTTGGTGAGAGATTGGAACAATTCCGTCTTGCGACACAAGCCCAAGCGTCGGCTTCAGACCGACGATGTTTTCAACGGCCGACGGTCCTGTGATTGATCCATCGGTCTCGGTGCCAATCGCCGCCGCGCACAAATTCGCCGCAGCGCCGTTACCGGAACCGGCACTCGATCCCCACGATGTGTAGCTGAGATCGTAAGCATTCTTGGTGTCGCCACCGCGCGCACTCCAACCTACGGCCAGAGGATAGGTCTCGGCCTCGTCGTCCCGGAAGTTTGCCCATTCGCCGAGGTTCGATTTGCCAAGAATGATCGCTCCCGCCGCGCGCAGCTGTTGAATAATCACTGAATCCCCTGGCACATGACTGCCGTAAAGAGCGAGTGAACCCGCCGTCGTTTGCATTTGGTCGTCAGTGGCAATGTTGTCCTTTACCAAAAGCGGAATTCCATGCAGCGGACCGCGCACAAATCCCCGGCGACGTTCGGCATCGAGCTGAATGGCGATTGCAATCGCATTCGGATTTAATTCGATGACTGAATGGATAAGCGGATTTAACGATTGGATGCGACGAATGTAACCGTGCGTCAATTCGCTGCTGCTCAGCTCGCCGGCCGTCATTGCAGCCTGAAGTTCCGGGATACTTTTTTCAACGAAATCAAAACTGCCGCCCGCAAACGCGGAATGCCGCAAAAAGGATGTGATCCCTCCGCTTAGAAGCGCTGCGCTGCTGAGCGCGGTTGTTCCGAGAAATTTTCGACGCGTTATGATGTGGTCGAAGTCCGAACGATCAGAGTGGTTCTTGTTCATGTTGTTGTTTTGTTAGGCTGTTTAGCCAGTGGTTGTCGTTGTGGAGCTTGGCCGGCGAAACATACTCCGCCGGCCCCCGATCCTATTTAAGTCCGATTCGCGACGTCAAGCTTATAATGCGTCCGTGGGGAAAGAATTCTGATTGAAATCTCGCGAGTAGGACGCGGCACTACATGCGGCTGCTGCGACAGGCGAAAGAGCGCCGCCTACGGTCTCGATGCGATCAGCCGCGCGTGAGAGGCCGATGAGTTGACGCTCGGCGGCTTCTCCGCAAATTAACTGCCTCTCTCGGGCGCCCGTAGCTCAACTGGATAGAGCATCTGACTACGGATCAGAAGGTTAGTGGTTCGAATCCTCTCGGGCGCGCCAGATTTGCAGATTTTATTGCCCGTACGTTGCCTCAAAAAAAAGAGCGTCCGATCGATAAAGATACCGAAGCTTCATTAGTTTGTTGGGAGGGAGTTCTCTTTGAACGCGCGCGCGACTGATATCTACTTCTGAGATCATGGCGGGAATGGAGACGGTTTGCCCTTCGACTACCAGCCTTTGTTGAATCAGTCGGGCGTATCGACTGCGCCATGGACCGGAGCGCGCGCTTGCTTCAGCTCAGGATCTCCTAATTTGACGGTCTTTGATGAAGGTTATAATGCTCGCTATGAGAAAGTTGATCACCCTTATTCTTGCGCTCTCCATAGGTGCGATGCTGGTTTCCTGTGCGAGTTCCGACGACAAATCAACGGAATATCCTAACCCTTCCCTAAATCTTCACGACAACGAGTAGGACACTACGAAGCAGCCATGCATTAGAGCAGTTTTCGGCTACCGATTCACGGTGTATCGACGGCGCCCTGGACCGCCGCGCACTTGCTTTAGATCCGCGCACGCCTCTTCTGATTACGGATCAGAAGGTTAGTCGCCGAATCCTCTCGGGCGCG
>DATDFM010000231.1:0-4758 GCA_036522635.1 Candidatus Udaeobacter sp.
AGCAAAATGGGTTAGCTGGTCGCTCATCATCAAAAAGCAATGATCCTTTTCATTTGGTGTCTGAACCTGGGCATCAGCATTTGGAACGCCTATGTAACCGGGAAGGTTTGGATCGAGGCTAAACACGCGGGCGGCGTGCACCGTTTCATGGCGTGGATGGGCTACCTTATGGCATCGCTGGGCTTTAGTTGGGACATTCTCGTTCTAGTTGGAATCCTGCTGCATTCGTTAGGGAAGATCACCCCCGATCAAGCAACACTTTTCTTCCAGGCAGGGTATGTCTTGTTGGTTCCTGGCTTCCTATTTTCTGGATACGCCATTATGTTTCAAAGCTGGGCCAACGCTTACCGTAACCATTCGGTAGTCAACATGGGTGTAGCCGCCTACAACACCTACGCCAATATTCATAACACCTTTAACGCGATCGATAATCTTCCGAAAGCCTTTGACAGCGTTTTCAAATCATTTGCGCGCGGAAGTGGGAAAAGTAAGGCGAACGGCCTGATTCTATTCGTCGTAGTTCTTTGTGTCCTGTCGGGCTTTATCATCGCAGCCCTTATCGTCCACCGCGTTGCAGCTAGCGACACTCAAGTTCCCGCGCACGCCAGCGCTGCCGCCCAAAACTGACGCTGACTCCAATCCGCCGAGCTTGGCGAGAGGCTCATCAGGTTTTGCCTCGGGAATTTTCTTTGGCTAACCCATTTTTTCAAGTTCTCGGCGGCGAGTGCCGACCGGCCACCGCCGCCGCAATGACAAATCATCATCGCGTTTCTCAACGAAGAACAGCTTCCGTTGTGTGAGCGAATGATGTATTCCTTATTCATGACGTTTCCGCTGACAGCATACATCGAAGCCGCTCTTGAAATGGCGCATTATGATAAATTGGAAGACGGCTCGTTTGCCGGCGAAATTCCGAAGCTGAAAGGCGTAATTGCCTTCGGCAAATCACTGCGGGAATGTGAAAACGAATTGCGCTCGACTCTGGAGGACTGGATTCTCGTCGCGCTAAGATTGGGCCAGAAGCTGCCGGTCGTTGCCGGCATCGATCTCAACAAAGTGAAGGATGGCCGCCTGGCGCCCGCTTAAGCGTCGCGAGTTCATTCGCAGACTTCGCGCCTTGGGCTTTGACGGCCCGTATTCCGGGACGCGTCACCAATTCATGATATTCCGTGTGCACCGGCAGACGATCCCGGCCAATGCAGAATATTCAGTGCCGCAAATCCGCATGCTTCGTGCGGCAGGTCGAGACGATCATGCGACGCAGGATCGGCGTAGAAGAGCGGGAAAAGCTGTAATTACGAGGTGACGAAAATGCTAAGCAATCGTGTAATTACGTTGTCGTCGGCAGACCCGCTGTTTTCCAAGCCCTGAAGCCGCCGGCCATCGAACGGACGTTTTTATAACCCATTCTTTTCAAGTTCTCGGCGGCGAGTGCGGACCGGCCACCGCCGCCGCAATGACAAATGATCGTCGCATTGCGGTCGGGAACTTCTTCTTCAATGTCGAACTCGATCGTGCCTCGACTGATGTGGGTTGCGCCGGGAATGTGTTCTTCATCCCATTCGTCTTTGTCGCGAACGTCGATGACGATTGCCTCGCCGCTGTTCAATTTCGTAGCGGCATCCTCCGGCGAAATTTCGGTTATATGTTTCTTCGCTTCCGCGACCAGTTTCTGGAAACCACTGTGCTCAGCCATAAGTCATTTTTAACCGCGAATGGACACGAATAAACAGGAATTACATCAATGACGAAATCCGAATGACGAATGACGAATTAAGTCCGAATGACGAAGCCCAAAAGCAGCCGGTGTCGTAACGTGCTGAGTTCATGATTCGAACTTCGACATTCCTTCGGCATTCGACATTCGAGCTTCGTCACTGGTTTTCCCTCCCCGGCTGTCATGTCATTGAATCCAGCTCATTCATCCCGCATCAATAACTGATTCCTTTTTTCGCGGCTTGGGCGTGGAGCGTTTCGGTTACCTTTTGGTCGAAGGCGTCGCTTTTACCTTCAGCCGCCAGCCGTTTGTTTTCCGATTGAATATAGGCTTCGCGTTTCTTTGACAGTTCGACGATCTGCTTTTGCAGGTTGACGCGTTCGTCACGGGCTTTGGCAATACGCTTTTGCAGCTCCTCGCGATCCAACTTCTGGAGGTCCGCCGGAAGTTGTTTCTGGTCGATCTGCTCGGGCTTAAGACTTTTGTCGTTAAGCGCGTCAACTAACTCACCGCGACCCTGCATGGCTCTGCCCGTCTTACTGTTGTAGGTCAGTCGATCGGCCATTGCGGCAATCGGAGCACTCTTCGCCGCCGCAAACTTCGCATGGACTTCCGCCTGCAACGTTCTGTCGCCGTACGGAATGAGAGTGGCACCGATCCGTTCGTTAAGCCGGCTCAGCTCCTTGTCCATTGGCGTTGAAATCACGGCAACGTTGCCCGACTGCGAAATGCCTACGTAACTGCCTTCCGCCAATTTCGCGATCTCCTGCCAGATTGGTTTGGTCTCAGCCATCTCGCCACACTGAATGGTATTAATGATCAGGTCTTTTTTCGCTGCTTCCCGGCAAAGATCCGGATACTTCGGGCCGTTCGGATAATCCATGTGCGGCGGTGCGTCCCCGACCAGGAAAATGATTTTCAGCACTTTATTGTCGCTGCTCCAAGGCATTTTGTGAATCGCTTCGGCAAGCGCCTCATTCACACTTTCCGGTGCATCGCCACCACCGCCGGCCTGGAAGTCGCGCAGATGTCCGTAAATGGCATCGATGTCGTCGGTGAGACTAAACGATTTCACGACGTAGTCGTCGCCGCGATCACGGTAACCAATGAGCCCGAGTTTTAACTCCGGGGTTGGTTGCGCGCTGATCATTTCATTGGCGATCGACCAGATTTTTTGTTTCGCGCCTTCGAGCAAACCGCCCATCGAACCGGTGGTATCGAGAACAAAACAGACTTCGATGCGCGGTTTGGATTGTCGTGTTGGCGCAGTCGTGGCGAATGATGGTTGCCACAAGGCAAGGATTGAACAGGCCGATAAGATTGCCGGCAGGATGCCGATGTTACGAGTGGTTAGTGTTTTCATTGTATTGTTATTCAGCGATTTCATAAACGGTGTCGTCGAGCCTGAGCACGACGTTTTGACCCAGCGCCAGCCAAGGGCCGGCTTCGGGATGTTTTGTCAGGAGGTTGAAATATTCTTCGGAGTTAAACTGAATGTGCTGACGTTTGGTGGTGTTCTGCGCGTTTGAATCGATCCATTGATTTCCGTTTTGGAAAAACGCGCGGCCGTTCACGAACCTGGACTGTTGAGTGTACTGACCGAGTCGCGCCGCGGCCGGTGTGCCAGCCGGAGCCGCAGCGGCAAAACCACGCAATGACTCGGAGCTACCGGATGCAATCGATGCCGGCGCCTGCTGCGCAAACTTGAACGCATTCTGGCTGCGTGCGTTGGCAACTCCGTCCTCGCCTTCTTTCTTGTCTTTGAATGCGGTCCAGGCCTTGGCGACTTCGCCGCGTGTCGCTACGTCGGCGCTCATGCCTTGCATCGATCGATCAGCCATCGGCACGCGCCGGCGATCTTCGTCTTCCACGATGAGATAGGCAGTGTAAGGCGTAACGATTCCGTATTTCCGGGCCAGCTCGGTGGTTTCGTCGCGGAGCTCGGCGTTTTCGCCGTGGATGCGGATTTCATCGAGCAGAAAGCCGACGCGACGCGTTGCCCAAAGTCGCGGCACGTAATCGTCAGTCGTTTTGCGATCGTCGAAATGCAGTTTGTAAGTAAACGTCTGTTCGCGGCCGCCGACGCTGCCGGTCAGCTTTGCTTCTACATCGCCGGCGCCGGTGTATCGACCCGCTACCACTAATTGGTCTCCTTTGAACAGGTCCGGCAGATCCGCCGGATACATTTTCGATGTGCGAACACCACCGCCGAGTTCCAGCTTCAGATTCGTTAGGGCGGGTTCTTTGATTCGCGTATAGAAGTTTGAGACTTTGAGCTCGAGATCTTCATTCGCGAGAACGTATTGGCTGAAGGCGCGCGTACCTTCGGCGATCTGATCGAGCAATTGTGTGTTTACATCGGAGCCGATCCCGAAGGAAAAGATCCGGACACCCGTCGCCTTTTTGATGTTCGCAACGATTTCTTCGGGATTGCGTGTTCCGACGGTCGGCAGACCATCCGTTAGGAAAATCACCACGAATGGGCGATCGCTTTTCTCGGGCCGGACCTTCAGAGCACTTTGCAGCGCATCGGCAATGGCGGTGCCGCCGATTGGTTTGAAGTCATCGATGAAACCATTGGCACGTTTGCGGTGATCGGAGTCTGCAGGTGCCAACTCACGGAAGAGCGGCTCAGCTTCGGTTGAGAACCGGACGATCTCGAACCGATCGTCGGCGTTGAGATTTTCCACACAAAAACGCAACGCTTTTTGCGCCTGCTGCAACTTGGCGCCAGCCATTGAACCGGATGTATCTACGACAAAAACGACGTCTTTGGCTGACGGCTTTGTTTCGTTGCTGACCGTCGGCGCGGCCAGGAGCAGAAAATAGCCGTCGTCATCGTCCGGTTTGTAAGTGATTAACCGAAGGCCGACGTCACGCGTGTCGGAGCTGTAGACGAGCTGAAAATCTGTGTCCGGTTTTTCGTCTTTGCTTTCGTAGCCGATGACGGCGCGGTTAGGGCCATCGCGCTTGATCTCCACCTTATGGCTGGGCGAATAAATCGAGGCAAGCGGCTCCGTGCTCTTGAGCTCAATTTTCAC
>DATDFM010000232.1:0-8026 GCA_036522635.1 Candidatus Udaeobacter sp.
TCATATTCCGTCACCGGCAATGGTTCGGCGGTCGTGGAGAATCTGATGAACGAGAGCACGCCGGTGATGACCAGCGTCTATCACCTGGATGGCCCCGACCTGCGCATGACACATTTTTGCGGCGCCCAAAATCAGCCAAGACTCAGGGCGCGCCGTATCGACCTGGATCATGGCGCTATCGATTTTGAGTTCGTTGATGCGACGAATCTTCGATCACCCGATGCCCCGCATGTGCACGGGTTGGAAATCCGTCTGATCGATACAAATCACTTAACCCTGACGTTCCTGTTTCAAAGCGGTTCAGTCGAGAGCCGTGAGGAAATCAATCTGAAACGAATTGGAATAACACCCTCTTGAAAAAATTATGATTAAGCTTCGTCACCTGGAACGCAGATATTCGTTAGGTAAAGAGAAGTTTTTCTACGTCTTGCGCGATATCAATCTGGACATCGCCGAAGGCGAATTCGTTTCGATCATGGGTCCATCCGGCGCGGGTAAATCGACGCTGTTGCACATTCTCGGAATGCATGATCACGGCTGGGAGGGCGAATACTCTTTGAACGACACAGCCGTGCATCATCTGAAGCCGAAGGAGCGCGCGACGCTCCGGAATGAGCAGATCGGGTTTGTATTTCAGCAGTACCATCTGCTCGACGATCTCACGGTGTACGAGAACCTCGAGATCCCGCTGTCGTATCGGCATTACAGCAAAAGCGAGCGCACGGCGCTGGTGGCAGACACGCTCGACCGGTTTCAGATCGTTGGGAAAAAAGATTTATATCCGCGTCAGTTATCTGGCGGACAACAGCAACTGGTAGGTGTAGCTCGCGCCATTATTGCTGAGCCGAAGCTTCTGCTCGCCGATGAACCGACGGGGAATCTGCATTCCAGTCAGGGCGAAGAAATCATGGAGCTGTTTCGCAAGCTTAATGACGAAGGCATGACCATCGTGCAGGTCACTCATTCGGACAAAAATGCTTCATATGGAAAACGCGTCATTCAATTACGCGATGGATGGATCGTTAACGAGTAAAGGGAGAGATTTGCCATGATTCTGGATTCTTTCTGGCAGGACTTTCGAGTAGGGCTGCGTGTTTTGTTCAAAGACAAAATTTTTTGTTTCCTGGCCGTGCTTGTGCTAGCGCTCGGCATCGGTGGCGCTACGACTCAATTTACAGTCGTCAATGCAGTCGTATTGCGAGGGTTATCTTTTCCAAATCCCGAGCAGTTGGTGACCATTGGGCTGATCGATCCGAAAGCGACCGATCAAAACAATAACTTCGGGTTCGGCGTAATTCCGACAGCACAGGATTACGAAGATCTGAAAGCGACTCAGAAGTCGTGCTCGTTGATGGCCGGGTATCTCAGCGGATCGACAATAAACGTTACCTACAAGAGCAATCCGCAACGTTACAACGGCAGTTACGTCACCGACGATTTTTTTAAGATCATTGGTGTGTCGCCGATTATCGGACGCGACTTCACCGCCGCCGATAACAAACCGGGCGCGGAAAGAGTCGTCATTCTCGGTAACGAAATTTGGAAGCGAGATTTCAACGGCGATCCCAACATTGTCGGACAAGACGTTCGAGTGAATGGCAAACCTGCAACGATCATCGGGGTGATGCCGCCGAATTTTAAGTTTCCAAATTTCGAGGAACTCTGGATGCCGCTTTACAATCAATTTCCGCCCATACCCCGCGGCCAGTTGGTCATCGGTGCAAACAACGCCGCCCCCTCGGTTATGGGTCGGCTCAAACCGGGGGTAACTCTCGACCAGGCGAACGCGGAATTTGTCGCTATTGCTCGCCAGTTGGCGCGGCAATATCAAAAAACGAACCAGAATTTCACATCGGCGACAGTGCAACCGCTGGCGAATTCTCTCATTGGTCTTCAATTCCGGCAGACCGTTTGGGCGATGCTGGCGGCTGTCATTCTGGTTTTGCTGATCGCGTGCGTAAACGTCATGAACATGCAGTTCGGCCGTGCCGCTTTGCGAGCAAAGGAACTGGCGATTCGGGGAGCGCTGGGAGCAACGCGTTGGCGACTCGTTAGGCAGATGTTGACGGAAAGTCTCGTCGTCGCCGTGTTTGGAGCCATCGCTGGAATTCTTCTCGCCTATTGGAGCGTCGATATGCTGACTCGCGCGATGGACGCGCTCCCGTCCGGGTTTGGATTGCCCTACTGGGTTCGATTCACAATCGACGGTCGGGTTCTCGCGTTCATCGTCGGGATAACCCTGGTCGCGACAATCGGTTCCGGCTTGGTTCCGGCACTAGTCAGTGCCCACAGTAACGCAGCCGAGATGATGAAAGAAGGCGGCCGCGGCAATAGCAGTCGATTGGTCAACATCATCACCCGGCTGCTCGTGATCGGACAGATCGCGCTCACCGCCGCGCTTCTGATTGCGGCAACACTCGAGATCAGGTCGATCAGAAATCAGCTCAAGCTCGATTATGGTTATGACGAGAACGCGATCTACAGCGCTCGCATGGCGCTGATGGAAGGCGCCTACACAGAAGATGGCCGTCGCCAGTTCTTCAAGCGCGCGGTGCGGGAATTGCGCACGAATTCGCAGTTCGATTCCGTCGCGCTGAGTGATCGCCTCCGAATGACATTTGCCGGCGGCGGTCAGTATGAAGTTGACGGTCAAAACTACCTAACGGATCGCGATCGGCCGCGCGGCAATTTCGAATCAATATCGGACAATTATTTTTCGACGCTGGGACTGAAGATTTTGGAAGGGCGCGATTTCACGATTGATGACGCCGATACAAAGCAACCGGTCGCGATTGTGAACGCAAGTCTTGCGCGGAAGTGCTGGGGCAATCAAAGCGCGCTCGGACATCAGATACGAATTTTCAACCCGGGTGAGCCACAACCGTGGCGAACGATCGTTGGCGTTGTTCCCGACACTTTGATGCAGGGACCGTTCGACCAACAGACGGACACTGCCGGCTTTTACATGCCATTGCTTGGCGCATCGCCAGCCACTCAATTTTGTACGATTGTCGTTCGACCGCGCGCGGGCCAACGCGCGGACACACTCGGTCCAGCGCTGACAAATGCCGTTACTCGGCTTGATTCGAATGTTCCCATTTATTTCCCCGGCACACCGGCTCGATTGCATGACGAAAATCTTTCCGGCAATCGCATCGTTGTTAGCCTGTTCGCAATTTTCGGTGGCATTGCCTTCCTTCTCTCCGCCGTTGGTCTCTACGGCGTAATGAGTTTTTCCGTGAGCCAGCGCACGCAGGAATTTGGAATTCGAATGGCGCTCGGAGCAGATGCCCGGCGGATTTTCCGAATGGTGATGACGCAGGGCGCGTGGCAGTTGGCCATCGGCCTTGTGCTTGGCGCCGGCGCCGCCGCTTTGTTACTCGGAGTCCTGGTGGCGGCGGCGTTGCGAAACATTCTCTTCAAAGTGAATGCGCTTGATCCTTCGGTTTATTTGGCTGTAGCCGGTCTGCTGACAGTTGTCGCTGCGATTTCCTGTTTTGTTCCCGCGCGGCGCGCCACACGCGTCGATCCCGTTGCAGCGCTTCGTTATGAATGATCGAGGGAGGTCAATCTGATGCTAGACGATCTTCGATACGCGGTTCGACAGCTCCTGAAAAATCCGAGCTTTACTTTCATTGCCATATTCGCACTCGCACTCGGAATTGGCGCGAACACCGCGATCTTCAGCGTGGTGAACGCGGTTTTGCTGCGACCGCTTCCGTATCCACGTTCGGACGAATTGATTTTGCTGCGTGAACGATTGGTTAAACCTGGTGGATTTGAGTCGGGGTCGGTCAGCTATCTCAATTATCTCGACTGGCGCGCCGGGCAGCACAGTTTTGTCGATCTTGGACTCGTTAGGTCAGAGGATGTTAATCTTTCCGCCATCGATCAGGTCTCGCCGCCGGAACGCATCCGGGCAGCGCGTGTCACCGCAAACTATTTGTCGATCTTGCAAGTCCCCCCGCGTCTCGGACGCGATTTCGTAGAGAAAGACGACCAGGCCGGTGCGGGCAAGGTTGTGTTGATCAGCGAACGGCTCTGGCGAAATCGTTTCGGTGCGCTGCCGTTTGCCCTTGGACAGCGTTTGAACATCGATGGAGTGCCGCGTGAAATAGTTGGTGTCGTTTCCGAGCGCGTCCGTTTCCCACGGGATTGCGACATTGTCATTCCGCTCGGAGACCTTCGGGCCGATCACGATTTTCTTTCACGCGGGAATCACGAAGCATTTTCCTGTCTCGGACGATTGCGGCCGGGAGTGACGCTGCAACAGGCAAGTGCGGATTTGGACATTATTGCCAGCGACCTGGCGCAACGTTACCCGGATTCGAACGCAGGCCGGCAGGTTAACGCAAAATTCCTGCTGGAGTACGCCGTTGGCGAATATCGGCATCTTCTGCACTTGTTATTCGCTGCTGTCGGCTGCGTCCTGCTTATTGCATGCTCGAATGTCGCTAATCTTCTGCTGGCGCGCGGACTTTCGCGCAGCAGAGAATTGGCTCTGCGGGCCGCGCTCGGAGCGAGTCGATGGCGTTTGGCCAGGCAAGTTTTGGTTGAGACCGGGCTGATCGCCGTTCTCGGTGGATGCTTGGCCGCGCTCATCGCGATGTGGAGTCTGGATACAATTCGCGCGATCGCGCCGGCCAACGTTCCTCGTTTTCAGGAAACAAGCATCGATTCGAGCGTGTTGCTCTTCACTACGGCCGTCGTTGTCTTCGTCACATTTCTTGTCGGCATCTGGCCGGCTTTGCGTGTTGCGAATAACGTCTCCATGGCGAACCAGCTCCATGACGGTGGCGCGCGCACCAGCGACGGCATGGGACGGCAGCGCGCTCGCTCCATTCTCGTTATCGCGCAAGTTGCGCTCGCCGTCGTTCTACTCGCGGCCGCCGGCTTGACGTTAAAAAGTTTTCAGCGCGCCGAACAAGTCCCGCTCGGATTCAATCCACAGGCCGTTTTGAGCATGAGCATCGTGCTGCCTGCCGCACGCTACCAGACTTCGGACAAGGTCACGCGGTTCTGCCAGCAAGTGCTCGAAAAAGTCAAAACACTTCCCGGTGTGACCGCGGCGGCGTTTTGCAGTAACGCGCCGTTCAGCCCTAACGAATGGGACAGTTCATTTCATATTACGGGCACCCCGCTCGATGCTCCCGGTCGGGAACCGGTCAGCGAGATGAGTATCGTTTCGCCCGATTATTTTCGCGTATTAGAGATGTCGATGTTACGCGGTCGGAGCTTTAATGCCGAGGACCTGGCCGGGCGCCAACTCGTCATGATCATTGACGAAAGAGCGGCACAACGATTCTTCCCAGGGCAAGACCCGATCGGCCGACAAATCGACGATCCTGTTACGATTGGCGAGCCGAACCAAACCGGACCACCCATTACCATCATCGGTGTGGTCGCGCATACGCGACACAGCGCGCCGGGGGAACGGATGGACGCTCGCAATCTCGCGATGATGTATTTCGCGGCGGCGCAATTTCCCAAGAACGAACAGAGACTCATGGTTCGCGTCAGTCCCGGCCATGATCCGCGCGCCCTGGTCAGCGCGATCAAACGGGAAATCACGGTGCTCGATCCCGAACAGGCCGTTTCCAACATTGCGACGATGGAGGAAAACATCGCTGACAGCCTCGCTTCACGAAGACTATCGACTACGCTTCTCGGCGTTTTCGCTGCCCTGGCGCTGGGCTTGGCGAGCATCGGACTTTATGGAGTCATGGCGTTGGCCGTGACGCAACGAACACGCGAGCTCGGCATTCGTGTCGCGCTCGGCGCGAATCGAGCCCGAGTGTTCCGACTGGTTCTCGGCCAGGGTTTCCTCCTGGTGGGAATCGGTTTGATCACAGGACTGCTATTGGCCGCTTCAACCGGCCGCGCGCTGGCCAGCATCTTATACAATGTGAGCGCCTGGGATCTTACCGGTTTTTTTGGTGCAGCTCTTGTCCTCGTTAGCGTCGCGTTGATCGCCTGTTGTGTGCCAGCTCGCCGTGCCATGCGAGTGGATCCAATCGTCGCGCTGCGAACTGAATGATGAAAAGACTTTTAACCTGACTGAGATCATGAACGAATTTCGTTTCGCCTTGCGACAGCTCCGCAAATCACCCGGATTTACTGTCATCGCGGTTGTGACTCTCGCCGTTGGGATCGGCTTGAATACTTCGATCTTCAGTCTCATCGACGATCTCTTCCTGCGTCCGCTGCCATTCAAAGATCCGCAACGCCTTTTACACCTCTATTCGAACGCCCGAGAGCGGAATCTGCTCGAGCTCCCCGTCTCAGTGCCGCGCTTCCAGCATCTTCGAGAGAGTCAGACAATCTTTGACGGGTTCGCCGCAGAGAATACATCAGCCTTCACGCTCACTGGCCTCGGGGAGACTGTGCAAATTCTGGGCGGACAGGTGACATCGAACTACTTCGATGTACTTGGCGTGCGACCGATCCGGGGCCGCACATTTTTGCCTAACGAAGAAGAAACGGCAGATGTTGCGATGGTGACGGAAGATTTCTGGCGCAAACGCATGCAGGGCGATCCGAATGTAGTTGGACGGAGTATCACGCTTGGTGGCGCGCCGCACACGATTGTTGGCGTGCTGCCAGCCATGCCTTTTTCATGGGTTGGACCGGCGGCGGAAGTGTGGACGACAAAGCCATTCCAGATCGCAGGTCTCCCCTATGAGAGGATCATGCGAGGGTCGAGTTTTCTCCGTGTGGTCGGACGGTTAAAACCCGGTATAACAATCGAACAGGCGCGCGCTGCGATGCCGCCGCTCGATCAGAGCTATCGCGAGCGTTTCCCGGACAAAGTGGACAGCGCTTCGGTGACGACACTTAAGGCGTTGCCCGAAGATGTGACCGGCACTTTGCGTCCGGCGTTTGCCACATTAGTCGCCGCGGTTGCGTTCGTGTTGCTTATTGCCTGCAGCAATGTCGCAAATCTGTTACTCGTTAGGTTCAGCGGTCGACGGCGCGAGATCGCGCTGCGAATGGCAATCGGCGCGTCGCGAGCAAGTGTGATCAGGCTGTTCCTTTTGGAGAGTCTATTTGTTAGTGTGCTCGCCGGGGTTGTTGGCGCGTTCCTTGCCTGGCACATTGTCCCGCTCGTGCCGCGGATGGCGGCGAACTTTCTACCTTTCGATCCCGATGTGCGCGTCCAGCTTTCCATTGGGGTGCTGGAATTCTCGATCATGCTGTCCGCGGTGACCGGCCTCGCGATGGGGATTTATCCTGCATTGCAAAGCGCGCGCTCTAATCTCATCAATGGCTTGAAAGAAGGCGCGCGCGGTACCAGTGGCAGCGCGAACCAGTTGCGTTTTCGCAGAATCCTTATAGCCGCCCAAGTGGCGCTCTCGGTGACCCTGCTTGCAGGAGCCGCCTTGCTCATCACCAGCTTTATCCGGCTGAGCCAGCAAAATATTGGATATCGCAGCGATGTTTGGATCGGCTTCGTGACATTGCCTGAGTCCCGTTACCCGGACGTAGCAGCGCGAACTCAATTCGCCGACCGGACACTCGCGGCGCTGCGTGATGTGCCTGGTCTGGAGAGCGCAACGATTAGTGCTGACATTCCGCTGGTACCAGCTGCTGCCAGCAACACCCTGTACGCGCGCAGCGATGGCGAGATCCTGCCGGTTGATAAACGCCCGGCAGCCGCTGCGCACAATGTTGCGCCCGACTATTTCAGGACATGGGGTATTCCGGTTTTGGCAGGTCGTGACTTCAATGAACGCGACACCCCCGATCGGCAGAACGTCATCATCATCAGCCAGACCGGTGCCAGGAAGGTTTTTGGCAACGAAGATCCCATCGGCAAAACCCTGCTCATCGGCAGCGCGAACATCCCATGCCAGATTGTGGGCGTAGTTGGCGATGTACGTTCGCGCAAGGTTGCCGAGCCGGATGATGTCGAGATCTATCGACCGTGGGCGCAGGACAATTACAACTTCCTAAGCGTTGATGTCCGCAGCGGGCTAACGGTCAGCGCGGTGACGAAGCTGGCACGTGGCGCACTGGCGAAAGTCGA
>DATDFM010000233.1:0-31381 GCA_036522635.1 Candidatus Udaeobacter sp.
TTAGCCGCACGCGCCACCGCGGCGCCGTGGTTACCGGAAGAATGCGTTGCCACCCCGCGTCGTGCGATTTCATCATCAAGTGCAAAGACGGCATTCGTTGCGCCTCGTGCCTTGAAAGCACCGATCTTCTGAAAATTCTCGCACTTAAAGAAAAGGGATGCCCTGCAGGCGTCATTCAACCAGGAATTCGTCAGCACAGGCGTGCGATGAATGTACGAGCGAATCCGTTGGTGGGCTGCGCGGACCGTTTCCAGATTGAGTGACCCAACTAGCTCGACCATCCAAAAAAGGCGTCGATAATCCTGAACGTGTCAATCTGGAATGCTGACGTACGCGCACAGTGACGAAAAGCGGTTTTGTTATGCGGCGACGCCCTACAACTCAATAGGGGATCTTTCCCGATAGACGGCGGTCAGCAAGCTGCCATTATCTACGCGTTTGTCCCCGAGGGACACATCCAACCTCGAACAAAATTAAAACAAGAGCGAAAATTCGGCCATAGCTGTTGGTATAGCTGTCCAGTAATAATCGGTGGTGCGCCAACCAGGTACTCCGATTCACTGAGCGAGAAGCGAGGTGGCTGCGTCCGCCTTCTACCTGGGCCGATATGGGGAGACTGCTCCGGGCCGAAACGGCTTTATCGTAAGGATCGGATTACGCTGCGACGCGCAGCCCGAGGTCAACGCCCCCGGCCAGAGTAATGCTCCGGCCGCGGCCCAATTCCGATGAACCTGGCGGGAATTTGTCGTAGAACCGGAAACCATTTCAGCAGGCGAAAGACAATCGGCAATGAATCCTTGCTATGCGAAGTCTTGCCAGTGACCAGATTTCGATGGATGAAAACTTGCATTGCCTGAATGAGCCGTGTCGGCCATTCGCGACGCGCCTGCACCTTACGCAAATCGTCCAGCGAAACCGGACCTCTTCGCAATTTTTCGCTCAACAGATTTGCCGTCGCGACCGCATCCTGAATAGCGAGATTGATGCCGACCCCGCCGGCGGGTGACATCGCATGGGCAGAATCTCCGATGCAAACGAGCCCGTCACGGCACCAATCACGAAGACGATTGATTTGCACGGTTAGTAATTTGATTTTTTCCCAATCGTCGAGCTCGGTGATGCGGTCGCGCAGAAATCCGGCGAAACTGACGATATCCTCCTGAAGTTGCTGCAGACCGCGTGCTTTGATCTCATCGAAGTCGCCCTTGGGAATTACGAAGCCGCATTGCCAGTAATCACCGCGGTCAAGCAATACGAGCAGTTTGCCGCGCTCGAAAAAACCGAATGCCTGCCGGGGATCATCCTGCTTCTTTGAGATTCGCATCCAGAGCACGTCGATCGCGACACCAAACTCTTCGCGCTTCAGGCCGGAGCGCGCCTGAATGATCGAATGCCGGCCGTCTGCTCCAATGACCAGGTCGGCCTTAATCTCCAGTTCGCCGCGGGGAGTTTTCACGCGCACCCCGGTCACGCGCTGTCGATCGAACATCAGATCGACGACTTCGTGCTGCATCAGCAATTGGAAACTTGCGAATTCCTTTGCGCGCGTGGAAAGGAAATTGAGAAAATCCCACTGCGGCATGAACGCGATGAATTTGCAGCGCGTGGGAAGCCTGCTGAAATCGGCGATAGGCACGGTCTGACCATTGACGACGGCGCGCAGTTCTTGCACTTCCTGATGGGGCTGGCTTAAAAATTCGTCGAGCAACCCCAGCTCGCACATCAGCTGGAGCGTTGACGGATGGATAGTGTCGCCGCGAAAATCCCGAAAGAAATCAGCATGTTTCTCCAAAACGATCACAGGCACACCCGCTCGCGCGAGCAGATAACCGGCCATAATCCCGGCAGGTCCACCGCCTGCGATTACACATCGTGTTTGCAGTTGTTCAACCACGGATCCCACGGATAACAGTCAACTCATCATGTCATTCTAAGCGAAGAATCTTGGATCAGTTCTCAACCAAAATGCTCTGTCCCGAATTGCCAGAGATATTTGAAAGCCTTCTCTCATGCTTTGCATTTCGTTGCAGCGTTTCGCTCAACGTGAAAAGTGATCTACTACGAGACACGTTACAAATGAACTCAAGATCAGTCTTTTCATTCGTCTTATCCGTGTAATCCGTGGTTAAGGCTCCCGGTAATTAGAATGAAAGCAAACCTGCCAGACGGTGCGCAAGATCGGGTTGCGTTTACATACAATGCGGCCGCAGATTTCTTTGATGCCTCGCCACTCGGCTTCTGGGATTATTTCGGACGGCGGACGATCGAACTGGCTTCACTGTCAAATGGTTCGCGAGTGCTCGATGTTTGTTGTGGCAGTGGAGCGTCGGCTCTTCCAGCTGCAGAGGCAGTCGGACCCGAGGGCAGCGTGATCGGCGTCGATCTTGCAAAGCAGCTTTTAGATTTGGCGCGAACAAAAGCCATCCAACGGCAGCTTACCAATATCGAATTCGAAATCGGCAACATACTTTCGATGAGATTCCCGCCGGCGAGTTTCGATGCTGTCGTTTGCGTGTTCGGAATTTTCTTTGTGCCTGATATGGCAAAGGCTGTCGGTGAACTCTGGAGTCGCATTCGATCAGGCGGCAAACTGGCTGTGACCACATGGGGAGGGAATTTCTGCGAGCCGGCGAATAAAGCATTCTGGCGCTCGATCGAAAACGTCCGGCCCGACCTGTACAAAGGTTTCAATCCATGGGACCGAATCGACAATCCAGTAAGTCTGAGCAAGATCTTTGAGGAAGGCGGCGTCCCATCACCAAAGATCAGTGCTGAAAATCGCCTCCACCCCATTAGTTCTGCTAACGATTGGTGGGCAATTGTTTTGGGCACCGGCTACCGTGGAACCATTGAGGAGTTAACTGAACCGGAGCGAGAAACGGTTAAAGAGGCAAACATGGCTTTCATTAACGACGAAAAGATTTCAGCGATTCAAACAAATGTTCTATACGCAGTCGCGACGAAAACCTGAGGCTGCGAACGCTAAATGAAAACTGGCCAGCCGCTTTTTCTCACCGAAGAACAAGTTCGCGAGCATCTACCGATGACGAAATTGATTCCCGCGATGGAGAAAGCGCTAATCGATTACTCTGCCGGCAGAGTAACTCAACCGGTGCGCTCAATCATCAGTATCGATTTCGCCGCGGCGACTGGATTCTTCGGCTTGATGCCGGCACTTACCCCGGATGGACTCGGGTTGAAAGCCGTCACGTTCTACCCATCAAACGTGGAGCGCGGGATCCCGACCCATATGGCCACGATATTTCTTGTCGATCCACAAACGGGAACACCGCTGGCGATAATGGACGGGCGGTTAATTACCGAGATGAGAACCGCGGCTGTATCTGCCGCGGCGACAAAGCTGTTCGCGTCGCCTGACGCTAAAGTGCTCGCGATTCTCGGAAGCGGAGTACAAGCGCGGAGCCACGTGGAAGCGCTGTGGCTCGTTAGGCAATTTGAGGAGATTCGCGTTTGGAGTCCTACGCCTGAACACGCAAAGCGATTCGCACAGGAAATTGGCGCGACCGCAGTGTCTGCCGAAGATGCAGTGCGCGGTGCAGATGTAATCGTGACCGTTACCAGCTCTACAACACCGGTATTGAAGGGCGCATGGCTAAAAAATGGCTGTCATGTGAATGCCATCGGCGCCTGCCGGCCGGACTGGCGCGAGCTTGATGACGAAGCCATGGGCAATGTCGTTTTTGTTGATTCGCGTGAAGGCGCAATGAAGGAATCTGGCGACGTGATTCTTTCGCGTGCAAAAATTTATGCCGAGCTTGGCGAAGCACTGGCAGGCAAAGTTCCATCGCGCGCAAGCCACACCACAATCTTTAAATCGTTAGGCATGGCGGTGGAGGATATCGCGGCAGCAACGCTCGTATATAAGTCATTCACCAAGTTGTAGGCTAGGCCGACCGTGTCGGTTGGCTCGCCGAGCGAAGCGCTTGCTCTACCACCTCATATGACGGAACAGTTGGCAGCGATGCCAGCTGATTTTGAAGAGTTGAATCAGAAGATTCAACGAGCCGTTGCTCAAGGGCAACTGATCCCATCCTCGGCAAAAAACATTCGTACATTGCTCGAAGGGGTGGGGTCAGATCTCTATTTACGGTCGGTTACGGAACTGGTCCATGCCGCTCAGTGGCAGGAACTGAACGACCGATTTTACCAGACACTGGCATTTGGCACGGGTGGGCTGCGCGGGCGCACCATCGGGAAAATTGTCACCACAGCGGAACGCGGGAGTGCGGGCGAAGGGGAACGACCGGAATTCCCATGCGTCGGCACGAATGCGATGAATTTCTTTAATATCAACAGGGCAACACGTGGGCTTGTTGCTTACCTGCAAGACTGGAACCGTCGCAAGGGAATCTCGATTAAACCAAAAATCGTGATCGCGCATGATCCGCGATTTTTCTCGAAAGAATTCGCGGAGTTGGCAGCAAAAGTCGCTGCTGAGAATGGTTGCGACGCATTTGTGTTCGATAGTCCCCGTTCTGTCCCCGAACTTTCCTTTGCTGTTCGTCACCTGCACGCAAATGCAGGGATCGTAATCACCGCCAGCCACAATCCACCTCACGACAACGGCTACAAAGCTTACTTTGATGATGGCGCGCAGGTGATAGAGCCAGCCGCCACCGGCATCATTGCCAAAGTGAATGCGATTAAGACCGAGTCATTCACGCCTGTTCCCAAGGAGCAACAAGGCAAAGTGACGGCAATTGGAAAGGATCTCGACCAGGCATACATGCGCCGGCTCGAAACGTTGATTCTCGATCCGCGCGTAATCCGTGAAGCGAAATCGCTGCGGATTATTTACACACCGTTGCACGGAACCGGCAGCGTGATCGTTAAGCCAATGTTAACCCGTCTCGGATTCAATTTCCAAGTCGTACCGGAGCAGGATTGTTTCGACAGCCGATTTCCAACCGTGAAATCGCCCAACCCCGAAAATGGCGAAGCGTTAACCATGGCGATCAATCTGGCTGAAAAAGAGAACGCCGATTTGGTCGCTGCGACTGATCCGGACTGCGATCGCATGGGAGTGGCAGTTCGAAGCAAGGACGGTAAAATGAAACTGCTGACCGGAAACCAAATTGGTTCGCTGCTGGCGTGGTACAGAATCAAGACGCTGTTCGACAAGGCTGTACTGGACCGACAAAACGCCGCGCGCGCAGTGATCATCAAAACTTTCGTCACTACTGATCTGCAAAACGCGATCGCCGATTATTATGGTGTCCGCTGCGTCGAGACATTGACCGGTTTTAAGTACATAGGCGCAAAGCTGGCAAATTACGAGCGCGCGATCCCCGAACAACTTCGTCAGAGTTATGCCGATCTTGCTGAGAGCGAAACGCGACGGCTTCGGCTGGCATACTCTTCATTTTACGTTTTTGGCGGCGAGGAAAGTTACGGCTACAGCGGCGCCGATTTCATTCGCGACAAGGACGGAAACGGCGCAGTAATCATGTTTTGTGAAGTGGCCGCGTACGCGAAATCCCGTGGACAAACAGTCGATCAGTTGCTCGACGAAATTTATTCACAGTTCGGTTACTTCGCGGAGAAAAGCAGTTCGCTTGTTTTCGAGGGGGCAGAAGGAGCGACCAAGATTGCGACCCTGATGAAATCATACGCGATCGATCCGGTTCGCGAGGTACTCGGCTCTAACGTGGTGAACATTCAAAATTTCGAGACGGATGAGATCAGAGATGTGGACGGCGATCTGATTCCGAAAACGAAAATGCTGATGCTCGGTTTGGAAGACGGCACGCGCATCGCCGTGCGCCCCTCCGGCACAGAGCCGAAAATAAAGTACTACCTTTTCGCCCGGCGCCAGCCGGAAAGCGAAGGATTCACCGGCTCAGAACTCGACCGAGTCAAAGCAGAAGTTGAAAAACGTCTGGAGAATGTCTGGAGTTGGCTGCGGAAGGATGCCGAGTCACGATTGAAATGATCCGCACTCGGAGTTCAAAGCTTTAAGCATCACTGTCATCCTAAGCGAAGCGAAGGATCTGGAATTTCGGATTTTCTGAAATAGAACCTGAGATGTTTCGCCCGCTCAACATGACAGCACGAGCGTGCGAAGTGGAGACTTCGTCGTTTGAATTTGAAGTTTCCCTGGAGGTTAGATGTTGGAGTTTGGACTTCTCAATCGTCGGTGATCGCATTCAATGAAACAGATCACAAAACTTTGGCCTTGGTTGGCTGCGGTCCTTAGCGGGATTCTTTACGCACTTTGCTTTGCGCCATTCAACCTGACGTGGTTCTGCTGGATCGCGTTGACCCCACTGATCGCCGCAATCTGGTTTTCTGGCGCGGAGTCACGTCATCGCTGGCTTCGAGGCCTGCTTCTCGGTTATATCGCCGGTCTGACCTTTTTCTGGATCGTATTCTTCTGGCTCACCACGGTCACGGTTCTCGGTTGGTTCGTGCTTCAGTTTTACATGGCGATCTATGTCGCGATCTGGGCGTGGTTTTGCGATCTGATGCGACCACGAGCACCTAACAAGAGGCAACCACACTCTGCGAGCAAATGGGACCAGATGCTCGTTCAAGCCCGAACCGCAGCACCGCCTGCTGTGCAATCGCCATGGACAAAATCGACCAGTAATCTGCGACTCGCTTTCATCCTCGCCGCGGCCTGGACCACGTTAGAATGGTTGCGTGGCTGGGTTTTCTCTGGCTTTGGCTGGAACGGCCTCGGCGTCGCGTTACACGACAATTGGCCATTGATTCAAATCACGGAGCTCACCGGTGTTGCCGGGTTGTCCTTCGTCGTTGCGTTTGCCAACGTCATTGTCATCACAACTGCATATCGACTTGTTGTGGAAGCGCGCACGCGCGTGATGCGACCGCATTTTGATTTCACGGTCACGATGGCCGCCATTGTGGGCGTTTTGATTTTCGGACTCCGTGCGACGCAGGTTTCACCAAGCACAAGACCTCTTCGTGTTGCAGCGGTGCAATCGAATGTTCCTCAAGATCAGAAGTTCGATCCGGAGTTCACCAGGAGAATCTTCGATCAATTTCGCCGGTTGAGCGAAATCGCACTTCGCTCAAATCCCCCGCCTGATTTGTTGGTTTGGCCGGAGAGCTCGATGCCAGGGCCAGTTCTGGCAGATGAGCAAAGTCATAAATTCGTGATGGATTTGGCCGCATCGTCGGAGACGGATCTTCTGTTGGGAACAATCGATGTCGACAAACAAAATGTTTATAACGCGGCGATTCTTATCTCCGATGGCGGCGACCGCATTCAAATCTATCGGAAAGTCCATCTGGTGCCATTTGGCGAATATGTTCCCGGCCGGCATAGAGTGCCGCTGCTTGCGCGGATTGTTGGCGATCAGGTACCCGGCGATTTTAAAGAAGGAAGCGAATACACTGTGTTCACTCTGACCGATGGCAACACCCATGTGGCGCCGTTGATCTGTTTCGAAGACACGATTGGCGAACTGACCAGACAATTTGTTCTTCCATCTGACACAAGTCCCGGTGCGAACGTGCTCGTAGATATGACCAACGATGGATGGTTTCAGCGCTCCGCTGGATCGCATCAGCACCTGGCGAATGCAATATTTCGCGCCGTAGAAATGCGTCGGCCAATGATTCGCGCCGCGAACACTGGCGTCACTTGTTTCATCAACCAATTTGGCCGCATCATTCAGATTCTCCGGGATGACACGGGCAGCACGTTTACCGAGGGCGTGCTTTCCGGCGAAGTCAAAGTTCCGACCGAACAAGAGCTGACGTTTTATGCCAGGCATGGCGAGCTATTCGCGAAAGTGTGCGCAGGAATCACGCTGGTTTCAGTTCTCCTCCTTTTTGGCGTCCGTCGTTGGAAACGGATGTGAGGGATTTGCCCCAGCGAATCCCGATTGATCGGTGCCTGCCACATATAGTCTACAACTGGTTCGCTACAATGTGCCGGCTATAGTAAAACACCGTTGTGTCCGTCCAACTGCCGCTCGATCGTTTAGCAGAACTTTGGCCTAACAAATTTAAAGGTGCGCACATCGGCGCGCTGATTCACCCGGCTTCGGTTTCTTCGACGCTTGAGCACGCGTCACGAATTCTCGAGCGACACAGCGGCAATTTGTTTCGCCTGGCCGCTTTTTTCGGACCGCAACACGGATTTCTCGGGCAGACCCAGGACAACATGGTGGAATGGAGCGGTTACGAGCATCCACGTTTGCACATCCCGGTTTACAGTCTCTACGGCGAACGTCGCGAACCAACCGTAGAAATGCTGGAACGCCTTGACGTCTTATTGGTCGATCTGCAAGACGTCGGATCCCGATATTACACGTTTGTTTGGACGCTGTACCTCTCGATGCGCGCTTGCGAGAAACGCGGCATTGCGGTGGTTGTATTGGACCGGCCAAATCCACTTAATGGCATAACGACTGAAGGGCAGATGCTTGATCCGAACTACAAATCGTTCGTGGGGATGCATCCCCTTCCTGTGCGCCATGGCCGCACGATTGGCCAACTGGCAGAGCAATTCCGCGATGAAGCATTTCCCAAGTGTGAACTGTCTGTCCTTCCAATGAAAAACTGGAAGCGCGCGATGTGGTTCGACCAAACTGGTCTGCCATGGGTGATGCCATCACCGAACATGCCCACCCTCGACACCGCCACGGTTTATCCCGGCATGTGTTTGTTCGAAGCCACGAACATTTCCGAGGGACGCGGCACGACGCGACCATTCGAAATTTTTGGCGCGCCATTCATCGATGCGGAGAAATTTTGCCGAGAGCTCAATCGCCTAAGTTTGCCCGGTGTTTTTTTCCGCGAAAATTATTTTCAACCAACCTTCCAAAAATTTGCCGGTCAACTCTGCGGCGGCGCGCAAATTCATGTGATAGATCGAGAACGTTTCCAACCGTTCCGAGTCGGAGTGGAAATTATCAAGCATCTCCGCAAAAATTATCCTGAACATTTTCAATGGAAACAACCCCCTTACGAATACGAATGGAAGCGACTCCCAATCGAAGTTCTCATCGGCGGTCCAATCGAATCGGTTTTTGGGGACTAATCCTCGCGATCGCGGGTTCCATTTTTATCCCTGCGATCAATCCGCAACTTTTTGCCGACATCCCATGGCCAGAAGTCGTGCAGCGGCTTGCCTACGAGAATGAGAGACTGGCGAGACGCCCTCAGGGGCATAACGGTGAATACTTCGTCGTGTGCACGCTTTATTATACTCCGAAGGAATCTGGCTTTACTTTCGAGCGCGGCTTCGACGCCACGCTGGTTACCAAGTCCGGATTGCACGGACGAAAATATCCGCGCGATTTTCTGCGGTCGGTGAAAAAGGAAGGTTTCGGCCGAATTACGACGCCTGTGAACGGACGTTATTATATCCGCTACAATGGCGGAGATTCGTACGCGTTTGCTGCAAATGCCATGGGAGGAGGCGGTGTTCTGGTGCCGCGATATTCAGCGGCCATGATGATCGGACGCGGTGGATTGCGCCGGGGGGCGGTTGTAGAAACAATCTCTCCGGAGCTTCAAAAAATCTTCGGGAGCAACCGCTGGAAGATCATGGATACCGGCGGTGGCCTGCGACGGTGGCAGATTGATTGCTATTTCGGCGAAGACGAGCCGCTCGGTCCCGGCAACCTCCAGGGTCGCCCGCGTGCGACTACTTTTGAGTATGCATATGCCAACGCGCGCATTCTAAATTGATGTGACACCATTCACTGTCCGGCTTCGCTTTCACCGCGACCTAGACGTTTTTCTCAAATCAAAAACCGGTGATCCGGTGGTCGAGCTGCGGCTCGCAGAAAAAACCTCCATAAAAGACATCATCGAGTCGTGCGGCATTCCGCATCCGGAGGTTGATTTGATCCTGGTTGATCAGCAGGCAGTCGGCTTTGATCACACGCTGGCGAAAAACGCAAAGACAGAAGTGTTTCCGGTCCGGAATCGCAACACGGTTCACACGCAAAAACGATTGCAAGCCGCTCATATTTCGAAATTTGTATCTGATGGACATCTGGGAAAACTTACCCGCAATCTTCGCCTCCTCGGATTTGATGTCGCCTACAGCAAAAACGCTGACGACCGGCAACTGTTGGACGTAATGGTGCGCGAAAATCGAGCGCTCCTCACACGAGATCGGCGTCTCCTCATGCACGCCATCGTTCAGCATGGATATTACCCGCGCTCGCAACACCCGGACGAACAAACGATGGAGGTTATCCGCCGTTTCGAGCTTTCAAAATCGATCGCGCCGTTCACGCGGTGTCTCCGCTGTAACGCTCCCTTGGAGGAAACAACCAAGGCCGAAATAATCGACAAACTCGAGCCGCTTACCAAAATCTACTACGACCAGTTCCGACGGTGCGCCGATTGCAGGCAGATATACTGGCCGGGGTCGCATTTTCCCAAGTTGCAAAGGCGGATCGAACAAATTCGCTCGCGGGTTTGAGGCGAAGCGTAAGCTTGTCACGTGAGCAACTGAACTGGCAGACTGCGCTGCCATATGCAGCTTGCATTTTCGTCGCACACACGATTTGCGGCGTTCACCGGGGTTTATGCGATTGCGATCTGCGTCGCAAGTGCTCAAGGCCCGGCGCCGTCGCCCTTAACATCAGCGCCATTGCCGCCGCCGGCGAACGTTCCCGTAGTCACAACGCAGCAAAGTCCCCCGCCCGAATTAACCAAAGCCGATTTCGAGACATTTCTCGACGCACTGATTCCCTCGCAGTTGCGAAATCGAAACATCGCGGGCGCTGTCGTGTCAGTCGTGAAAGATGGCCAGGTATTATTTCAAAAAGGATACGGCTACGCTGATGTTGAAGAGAAGAAACCGGTACTTCCTGATCAGACTCTGTTTCGTCCTGGTTCCATCTCGAAACTATTCACCGCCACTGCCGTGATGCAGTTGGTCGAACAAGGGAAGCTCGACCTTGACCACGATGTGAATGATTACCTCGATTTTCCAATCCCGAAAACTTATCAGGAACCGGTTACGCTGCGGCAATTGCTTACTCACACGGCCGGATTTGAAGAAACATTGAAGAATCTCTTCGTCGCGCACGAAAGCGACATCAAACCGCTCCGCACGTACCTGGTAAACGAAATGCCCGGTCGCATTTTCCCCCCGGGTAAAATTCCGTCTTATTCCAATTACGGATTCACGCTCGCTGGATACATCGTCGAGCGTGTCAGCGGCGAAAAGTTTGAGCGTTATATCGAGAATCACATTTTGAAACCGCTCGGGATGAATCATTCGACGTTTGATCAACCCCTGCCAGCGCAGCTTGGGCTTCAAATGTCGAAAGGGTACCTTAGTGCGTCGAAAAAACCGCGCGATTTCGAATGGGTACAAGCAGCGCCCGCAGGAGCCCTCACCACGACGGCGGCTGACATGACGCGGTTCATGCTTGCCTTCCTCCAAGATGGCGCGCTGGACGGTGTTTCGATTTTGAGACCAGAGACGGTGCGGCAAATGGAGACACGGCAATTTGAATTCCACCCGATGCTTCCCGGCCTCGGTATCACTTTTATGGAATATTTAACCGATCCTGTTCGCATCATCGCTCACGGCGGTGACACAGTTTATTTCCATAGCGACATGATCCTGGTTCCTGACGCGCATCTTGGCTATTTCCTGTCCTACAACAGCCTCGGCAAAGATGTCGGCGGGGGTCGCGGCGAAATATGGCGCGCCCTTGTGAATCGCTATTTCTCGAATTCCGCTCAACCCAAGACTGATGTTGGTGTTGATCCAAACACAGCGAAATCGGACGGACGTGCAGTCAGTGGCGTTTATGAGGGAACGCGGCGTGGCGAGACAACATTCCTGAGAACTCTCTCGTTACTCGATCAATTTAGCGCCACCAGCGATAAGGAAGGTATCATCCAAATTGAAGGAATGAAGAATCAGAGCGGAGAACTGAAGCGATGGCGCGAGATCGCTCCGCTTATTTATCGAGAAGTGGACGGCTTGGAAAAAATTGGTTTTCGCCGTGACGTGTCAGGCGCTATCGATGAATTGCTCCCCTTCCCCGCGATCTACGAAGGGCAGCGAGTTCCTTGGTATGCGAGCAAGATTTTTGTCGGTTTGCTGGTTGGCGGAAGTTTGCTGCTCGCGCTGTTGACCGTGCTGCTCTGGCCCGCGGCGGTGATAATCCGCAAACGATATCAGCGCCCGCTCTTCAGCACGAAAGGCGATCGCGTTTTATATTTTCTCTCACGAATTGTCTGTCTCGGCCAAGTGGTTTTCATTCTTGCGCCAATTGTCATGTTTAGCCAGGGATTGGAGCACATTGTAATCCTCGGGAACGCTATCAATCCATGGTTGCAGGTATTCCACGTCGTGGGTTGGGTCTTAATGGCTGGCGTAGTGCTCTTGATTGTCGCAGCAGTCCGTTTTGTCAGGCTGCCCGGGCATGGATTTTGGTTTCGCGCTTACGCAATCCTTTTAGCGATTGGCGGAATCGCATTCGGAATGTTTGCGTGGCAATACAATCTTCTGAACGCCTCGCTGAAGTTCTAACCGGCGCAACTTATAAATGAACTTCGCTCAGGGAGGAATTCTATTTGTTTTCGTTTTCGTCGGCTTCCGCGCTTCAATTCTCGCTTACGGGCCGCTCGGACATGAAATCGTCGGCGCCATTGCGGATGAGCGTCTGGCAAATACGCCTGCAGCGGGAAAGGTTTACTCGCTACTTGATGGACTAACCTTGGAAAGGGCCGCGGTGATCGCTGACGAAATTAAGAGCTGGGACAAAAAAGGCATAGACGATCCGAGATCATTTCGTTACTCCCGTCATCGCAACGTCGACCGACAACTGCGTGATTTCTGGCGCGCGAACCAACCAACATCTGATCCAAACTCGCCTGCGCCTTCGCACCACTGGTTTCACTACACTGATGTTCCGATGACGCCCGCGCAGCGATATCGCGATGGCGGAAGTGGGCGTAACAAATGGGACATCGTCCATATGATTCCATTCTGCATTGATGTACTGCAAGGAAACGTGTCAGAACAGAATGAACGGAAGATTACAAAGCCTGTTGCCCTCATTCTTCTGGCGCACCTCATTGCCGATATTCACCAGCCGTTACATGTCGGTGCCGATTATTTCGATGCGAAAGGCCGCCCAGCCGATCCGGAGAAGGACAAATCAGCGTTGGCAGATGAAGGCGGAAATACATTTACACTCGAGCTAAGCGATGAGCCGCGGCGTCGCCGGGGAATTCGCAGGAAGAAGTTCCACGGATTTTGGGATAATGACGCGGTGAATGCGCTGTTGCCTCAGTCGCCGCCTTGGTTGCCTAAAAAGGAGCTCGCAGCGGAAATCGATCCTCTGAAGCGACAAGTAATCCACGAAATGGCGACACATGAACCCCGTAATTGGCAGATGCCATCGAACGTCTCGATCGACAGTTACGCCGAAATTTGGGCCGACGAAATCCTGCCGATCGCGCAGGAGGCGCATGTTCGTCTTGAGTTTAGGAATGTAAAGCCGTTGCTCGATAACGGTCTAGTCGTTGCGGCGGGCGAGGCGATCGAAAAACCAGCGCCCAATCAGACTCTGTATCGCGCATGGGCGACCGATGTCGTGCGCGATGAGCTGCACAAAGCTGGCTGGCGTCTCGCCGATTTGCTGCAGAAAATTTTGTAATCACGATATGCGAGCCGTTGTCCAGCGGGTGAGTCGAGCGCGCGTGACCATAGACAGTAAAGTCGCGGGAGAAATTGACGACGGCCTCATGATTTTGCTCGGCGTTGGCCGCGATGATACATCCGCGGTTGCTGGCAGCATGGCCGAAAAAATCGCAAACTTGCGAATTTTTGAAGACGACCAGCGAAAAATGAACCGCTCGTTGTTGGACGTGAAAGGCAACGCGCTCGTGGTCTCCCAGTTTACACTTTACGGCGATGCGCGCGGGCAACGCAGACCGAGCTTTATTGCTGCCGCGGCGCCAGAACAGGCGAAACAACTATACGAGGAGTTTAACGACGCACTGCGCAAGTTGGGAGTTACCGTGGCTACAGGAGTTTTCCAGGCGCTGATGTCGGTTGAACTGGTTAACGAAGGGCCAGTTACGATCTTGCTCGACTCTGACAAGACGTTCTAGACGCAGCTGCCTCGCCAACAGGCGGAGAAGGCCTCCGCCGCGACAATGTTAACTGTTATTCCGAGCGCAGCGAAGAATCTCAATTTTAAATCCAGCTCTCGCTAAATCGTGAGATCCCTCGCGTTCGCTCGGGATGACAAATCAAACTCAAGCTTCGGTTTTCTTCCCGCTCGCAACCTTTTTGCACTGCGCTTTTAATTCAGCGAACTGCTGCGGCGACAGAATTCCTTTGGCGTGACTGAGAAATGTCTGGCGGCTTTCCTTCGTACAGCCTGCTTTCATGCATTCGGTCTGCCACGTCTCAATCTTGGTCTTCTGATCCGATGTGAGATTCAATGCGGCCAAATTAACGCACGCCATCGACTGCGCGTTAGAAGCGCTTTTGGCGCAACAAGCGTGATCTCCTGCAAATGCGGTCGATGCGGCGAGCATCGCAGCAGCAACTAAAGCGGTAATGGTAACTCTGATCATGATGGATGGTCAGATAATCGTGGTGCCTAGAGTGTTCAAACTTTTTGCGCGGGCTCATATCCGATTGTAGGGCAGGCGCTCCGCCTGCCAGCCCGGCAACCGAAGCGGTTGCCCTACAACATCGGGCAACATGAGATTGCGCGAGCTTCAGCCGCTTCTACACTAACAATGCATGCATACAACGCTGGAACCGGTTCGCCCAATCGAACTGTCAGAAATTCGCGCTGCGCGCGAGCGGATCGCGAAGACAATCGTACGTACCCCACTGATTCGCCTCGAGCTCGGACCGGAATTTCCGGACATCCGCATCAAGTTGGAAAACCTGCAACCAATCAACGCTTACAAGCTACGCGGCGCAGCCAATGCGGTCGCGGCATTGTCCGAAGCTGATCGCAAACGCGGCGTCTGGACAATCAGCGCGGGCAACGCCGGTCAGGGCGTTGCTTACGCGGCGAGAGCCGCAGGCGTGCCGTGCACGGTCGTTGTTGTTGAAACCGCGCCGAAGTCGAAATTGGAAAGAATGAAAGCGCTCGGGGCGACACTGATTCCAGTGCCTTACGACGCTGCTTGGAAAGGACTCGACACAAGATTTTTTGCAGGTGTTGATGGAACATTTATCCATCCATTTGATGACGACGATTTCATTGCCGGTCACGGCACGATGGGATTCGAAATTCTCGAAGATGTGCCGGACGTGACCGCGGTCATCGCCAGCATCGGCGGCGGCGGATTAATCGCGGGCGTGGCCAGCGCAATCAAGGCGTTGAGACCGGAAGTAAAAATATTCGGTGTTGAACCCGAGACCGCAGCGCCGGCGGCGCTTTCGTTCGAGAAAGGTTCGCCGCAGGTGTTTCCGGGCTGGCAAGCGTCATTTGTGGATGGCGCCGGCGGTCAAAGCATGTTCCCGCGCATGTGGGAAAGAATGAAACCAATTGTGGACGGCTGCTTCGTTGTCACTCTCAGGGAGACAAAAAGCGCGATGCGCATGTTGGCTGAGAAAGCACGCGTGGTTGCCGAAGGCGCGGGTGCGATGCCAGTCGCTGCTGCATTGAGCGGTAAAGCTGGCAATGGGCCGATCGTCGCGATCGTGTCCGGGGGTAACATCGATCTGCAAAAGTTTTGCGAGTTGATCTCGCAAACGGACGGTTGACTTTTCCCTCTGCATTTCAAATAAGATTCCCACAAATAAACCAGGAGGAAACAATGATGAAAATTGGCGAAACAGCACCAGACTTTGAAGCACAAACGACCGAAGGCCGGATCCGCTTTCATGATTGGATCGGCGATTCTTGGGCCGTTTTATTTTCCCACCCGAAAGATTTCACCCCGGTCTGTACAACCGAGCTCGGATATATGGCAAAGATCAAGCCGCAGTTCGACAAGAGAAATGTAAAGATCATCGGATTATCCGTCGATTCTACCGGCGATCATGAAGGATGGGCGAAGGACATCGAAGAAACTCAGGGACATGCGCCAAATTACCCAATTATCGGAGACGCCGATTTCAACGTCGCCAAACTTTATGGGATGCTGCCGGCCGATACACAAGGTGACGCAAAATCGCGCAAGGCAGCCGACAACGCGACGGTGCGCAATGTTTACGTCATCGGACCTGACAAAAAGATCAAGCTGATCCTTGTCTATCCGATGAGCACGGGTCGGAATTTCGATGAAGTGCTGCGAGTGCTCGACTCATTGCAATTGAGCTCGAAGCACCAAGTATCTACACCCGTCAACTGGTTGCCGGGAGAGGACGTCATCATCTCGGGTTCTGTCTCAGACGAAGAGGCGAAAAAACGATATCCACAAGGGTGGAAAGCGCCCAAGCCGTATATTCGGATCGTCCCACAGCCGCAATAGCCGCCGGAACATAGACCTCCAAGTCTGTGCGCCCAGCAGAGTTGCACTCTGCTTAAATTGGGTGCAGCGCGTTTCAAACACGCTTGCCGCATCGGTATAAGCCGATGTTCCCGTCGCCATGCAGCGCGTTTCAAACGCGCGGGCCGCACAGGCTATAAGCCTATGTTCCTATCGCCTCAGCAGAAAATTCCACCGGATCCTGCTGAAAATACGTACGCAGCTCAGCGTACAGTTTTGGATGACGTGCGAGGAGCGCACGCGGCTGTTCAAAAAATGCTTCTACCGATACGGCGAAAAACTCGGCAGGGTTAGTCGCTCCATAAGTGTCAAGCAGCGTGGGAACACCGCTCTCGTCGGCACCGCGCAGTGATGCGTATTCGGACCTCATCACGTTGGCCCAGGCTAATTGTTGTTCGCGCGTCGCTAATCCCGGTACCCCGTCGGCTGCGTCATTTTCGAAGTCGAGTTGATGAGCAAACTCGTGAAGCACAACGTTTTTGCCGTCGGATGGGTCAGCTGCGCCATGTTTCACGGCATCCCAGGACAGAACCAGCGATCCCATTCTACGGCCCGTCTCGCCAAGGCGACTCACACTTCCCTCTTCCCAAAGGTGCTCTCCAACCTGTCGCTTTTCTTCCGCTATGTAAGTCAGCGGATAAACGAGAATCGTAAGCAAGTGCGGAAAATAATCGGTTTCGCGGTGCAACAATAGGAGACAAGCTTGGGCCGCAATGGTCACACGGACCTCATCAGTGACGGCGAAACCGCCACATCCCTCGAAGCGCTTTTCGGCAAGAAATACCTGAATGTGACCAAGCAGTTCCGCGCGATCGCCCGCTGATAGTCTGTGGAAAAATACAAGATGATGTTGAACTAGCGTGAGCCATTTTTTCGGGAACGCCCGCGCTCGCAGACGCCGCCTCCGGCGCTCTTTCAATAGCGTAAAAATCACAGCCGCATTCTAATCGCAGACTTGGCCAGCCAACGCAATTTCGGTCTCGCTTTAAGAGTGAAAAGCCGTATGGATGATTTCATGAACAGAACCTCGATTTCTCGCCGCGATTTTGCCCGTCTGCTTGGTGCGGGTGCGGCTGCGGCAGTCGTTAGGCCATCGATTTCCTTTGGAAAGCCGACTCAGTCCGTTACCATGCCTTTGGCGGACGGAGGCATCGTGCGCTTGAGTGCGAATGAGAATCCTTACGGTCCATCCCCGAAGGCATTCCAGGCAATAACGGATTCGTTCGGCCTTGCTTGTCGTTATCCGGACGATCACAACGCCGTGCTAATCGGCAAGCTGGCGACGATGAACGGCGTCAACCACGATCAGATTCTGCTCGGCGATGGGTCCTCCGAGATACTGAAACTCTGTGCAGAAACGTTTACTGGACCTCAAAATGGAAAACTTGTGGCGGCCGATCCGACTTTTGAAGCAATTCTAAACAATGCCACCTCCAATAACGCGGAGGTCGTCAAAGTGCCGCTGAACTCAACTTATGGGCACGACCTTCCGAAGATGCTTTCCTCTGCCAAAGGAGGTCTGATTTACGTCTGCAACCCAAACAACCCCACCGCCAGCATCACGCCAAAAGACGAACTGCGAGATTTCATCGCAACGACTCCGCCGCAGACGATGATTCTCGTAGACGAAGCGTATTTTCATTATGCTGATAGCCCTCACTACGAGAGTGTGATCGCGCTTGTGAAGGATCACCCGAACCTGATTGTCTCGCGCACGTTCTCAAAAATTTACGGCATGGCCGGATTGCGTTGTGGCTATTGTGTCGCCCGTAAAGAAACGACGGATCGGATGCGCCGAAATCAAATGTGGGACAGCGTCAACTGCATGGCTTTGGCCGCAGCGACCGTGAGTCTTGATGATCTTGATCATGTCGCAAACCATCAACGTTTGAACCGTGAAACCAAAACGTTCGTGACCTCCGAGCTCGACAAGATGGGCTATGAACAAATTCCGTCGCAAGCCAACTTCATCATGTTCGATTGCAAGCGTCCGGTTGGCCCACTGATCGAGGCAATGAAAGAGCGCAAAGTCCATGTGGGCCGCTTGTTCCCAGCTCTTCCAAACTACATGCGCCTAACGATCGGGAAGAAGAGCGAGATGGAAAAGTTCCTCGATGCATTCAAGCAAGTAACGGCTTGAGAGCGCCTGCAACTCCATGTTCTCCACAGCCACGACAAGTAAGCTCATCTTGTCTGGCCTGATTCTTGTCAGCGATGATCTGCGGCATTCTTTTTTATTTTCTACCGGTTGGACAAGCTCGGGTGAACTGAAGGTTGTCGAAGAGCTCGACTTTTCTAAGGGGTGGATAGTAGTCAACAATGTTTGTCGATTAGGTGAAACCGGTCTGCCGCTGATGAGAGAATTATGAAGAAAGATCGCCCGTCCGGCGTTGTGAAACGAGCGTGGACGTGGAGCCCATTCCACGACTAACATATTGGACTCAGCGCTTTAGCCGAAGAACTCTTGCAGCTTTCGATAAACGTTTTTTCATCGCGGCCACGATCGACAAGCGTTTCTCGCCGTTGGTTTGAGTTGAATCACCACTCGATACGGCAATATCGGGCGTAAATAACGCCTCCAGGGCCTCGTGGTACAAATGCCGGTCATCCACTGACATTTCGCCAGCATTACTGAATTCGTTGTCATTAACGATGATCTTCGCATTCAGTTTTGCCGCGAGGCGCGCTCCGGAATGAAGTAGTCCAACGTCGTCCACCGCGCGATCATAGGCCGCTCGGACGTCGGACGACATCTCATCCGCGTTCGCATACTCCCGGCCGTTGAACCGGATGTTCGTCTTAGGCCTCGCACTCACTACAAGGAGGAGTAGTGAGAACTATTTTTCGCGAAATTCAAGTGCGCCGTCTTTGGCGTCCACGTGCACGGTCTGACCTTCGCGGACTTTCCCTTCGAGAATGTCGATGCTGAGAGGATCGAGAATTTCTCTTTGGATGGCTCGGCGCAAGGGTCGGGCGCCGTAAACGGGGTCATACCCCTCGCGGGCGAGCAAAGCTTTGGCGGCATCGGATAGCTTGAGTGTGATCTTTTGTTGCTCCAGTCGTTTCGACAAGCGGCCAAGCTGAATTTCGACAATCTTTTTGAGCTCCTCTTCACTGAGCCGGTCAAAAATAATGATCTCATCCACGCGATTCAAAAACTCCGGTCGAAAATGTGCGCGTAACGCATCCATCACCAATCGTCGACGTGCTTCGGGGGATTCTTCCTCGGTAATATATTGCGAACCAATGTTGGAAGTCATGATGACGACCGTGTTTTTGAAATCGACCGTCCTCCCCTGCCCGTCCGTGATCCGGCCGTCGTCGAGCACTTGGAGCAGCACATTGAAGACGTCTGGATGCGCCTTTTCAATTTCGTCAAAAAGCACGACCGAATACGGTTTGCGCCGAACTGCCTCGGAGAGTTGGCCACCTTCCTCGTAACCGACATACCCCGGGGGAGCGCCGATCAAGCGCGCTACCGTGTGTTTCTCCATGTATTCACTCATGTCGATGCGGATCATTGCGTTCTCGTCGTCAAACAAAAATTCCGCTAACGCACGGGCCAACTCGGTTTTGCCGACGCCGGTGGGGCCAAGAAAGATGAATGAACCCAGTGGGCGATTCGGATCCTGAAGACCTGCCCGAGCCCGCCGCACTGCGTTGGACACGGCCTTGATGGCATCATCCTGGCCAACGACACGCAGGTGCAAGTGTGCTTCCAGCTTTAAGAGTTTCTCGCGCTCACCTTCCTGCAAACGCGAAACCGGAATGCCCGTCCAGTGCGATACGACCTCGGCAATGTCTTCCTCTGTTACTTCTTCCCGCAGCAAACGCTTCTTGGTCTTGGCCGATTTCGCGGTGAGATCGGCCAATTTCTTTTCCAATTCAGGAATACGGCCGTATTGAATTTCGCTCGCGTTGCTCAACTCACCGCGACGTTGTGCGCGTTCTAGTTCAGTTCGCAAACGGTCGATCTCTTCCTTCACTTTCCGCTGCTCATCGATGACCGCTTTCTCTTTTTGCCACTCCGCTTTCAGCGCATTCGATTTTTCCTTTAGCCCAGCCAATTCCTTCTCGAGCTTTTTCAAACGCTCTTTGCTGGCCGGATCTTTCTCCTTCTTCAGGGCCTGTCGTTCCATTTCGTTCTGCATGACCTGGCGCTCGATCACGTCGATCTCGGTCGGCATAGAATCGAGCTCCATCTTCAAACGAGACGCCGCTTCGTCGACCAGATCGATCGCCTTATCGGGCAGGAAACGATCGGTGATGTAACGTTGCGATAGCACCGCTGCTGCAACCAATGCCCCGTCTGTAATTCGCACGCCGTGGTGCACCTCGTAACGCTCTTTTAATCCGCGCAGGATCGCGATTGTGTCTTCAACCGTTGGCTCGCCCACGAGGACCGGCTGAAAACGCCGCTCCAACGCAGCGTCTTTCTCTATATATTTGCGATATTCATCAATCGTGGTCGCGCCGATGGTCCGCAATTCGCCACGAGCAAGCATTGGCTTAAGCATATTCGACGCATCAACCGACCCTTCCGCCGCCCCTGCGCCTACGATGGTGTGCAATTCATCAATAAAGAGAACGATCTGGCCTTGAGAATCAGTGACTTCTTTTAGAAAGGCCTTGAGGCGATCTTCGAATTCACCGCGGAACTTGGCGCCGGCGACCATGGCGCCGATGTCCATCGCGATAATGCGTTTGTTCTTCAAAGAATCGGGCACATCGCCGCTGATAACGCGACGCGCCAGGCCCTCCACGATCGCCGTCTTACCAACACCCGGATCGCCAATGAGGACCGGATTATTTTTTGTCCGGCGTGAAAGTACCTGCATGACACGCCGAATCTCATTGTCGCGTCCAATCACCGGATCGATCTTGCCGCGCCTCGCCAACTCTGTAAGATCGCGTCCGTACTTTTCCAGGGTTTGAAACTTGCCCTCAGGATTTTGATCGGTGACGCGCTGCGAACCACGCACCTGCTGAAGCCCGTGCATGAGCTTGTCGCGCGTGACGCCCAAATCTTTCAATGATTTTGCCGCTGGGACGTTCGAGCCAGATAGCGCGAGCAGATAATGCTCGGCGCTGGTGAACTCATCTTTGAGCTTGGACATTTCCTTCTCGGCGCTATCCATCACGGTGCGAAGTTCGTTCGCGATCCGCAGATCGGCAGCGCTGCCATGGATTTTGGGGCGACGCTCCAATTCGGAACGCAGCCGTTCCTGCAACTGATCGACATTTGCGCCAATCTTCTCCAGAAGCGGCCGTGCTATGCCATCGCTTTGGCCCAGAAGAGCCGAAAGAAAATGTTCGTTGGTGATTTCGGAATTGTTCAGTTGCGACGCGAGGTCCTGCGCCGCCTGCAGGGCTTCCTGCATCTTTTGCGTATATCTGTCGATGCGCATGTTTCAAAATACCAAACAGCATTCTCTCGGCAATTGCCGCTTACGTTAACAACTGCAGGAAGATTTCTGTGGGCGTAGCGCTTCGCCTCACCGCATACTAAGGCGTTTGACACAAACGCCTCTACAACGATGAGTGTTTGCGATGAGCGAACAGGAAAAACGGGTGGGCTTGAAGTCGCTGGAACTTTTGCGGCAGGGGCCGTTTCGACGGTACATCATTGGTTCGCTCATTTCCGACAGTGGCACCTGGATGCAGATGATGGCTCAAAGCTGGGTCATGAGCGGGCTTACCTCCAAAGCGATCCTTCTTGGGCTGGTGAACTTCGCTGCGGGGTTGCCGGCTTTAATACTGGCTCCGATAGCGGGTTCGTTGGCTGACCGGCTGGACAAGCGCAAAATCCTGGTGGCAACGCAAATTGCGCAAATCATCTTTGCTGTGGCATTGGGATTCCTGGTGATGAGCGGTCACGTCCGCGTCTGGCACATTATTTTCTTCGCACTACTTCTGGGGATTGCGTTCTCTTACGAAATGCCGGCTATCAGTGCGCTCGTGCCGGAGTTGGTGCAGCGGGATGAAATCGCGGCAGCCGTCGCCCTCGATCGATCGGTGTTTCATGGATCGCGTTTGATCGGTCCGTCGCTGGCCGGGCTGTTTGTTGGATGGTGGGGGGCGGCATCGGCATTTTTCACCAATGCCCTCTCGTTTGTTGCATTGATCGCAGCACTGATTTCGTTGCCGAAACGGCCGATGGGCACACCGGAGGAAGAACAACAACGCCGCAGCGGAATCATGGAGGGATTTCGATATGTTCGCTCTCATCGGATCATTGTTTCCCTCATCGCGTTGATTGCGCTCAACACAGTCTTTGTATTCCCGGCGATCTCAGTGATGCTCCCGCTTTACGTGCGGGATATTCTTCATCTTGGTGCAACCAGCATGGGCGGACTCATGGCAATCTCTGGCAGTGGCGCTTTTTTTGGGTCAATTGGCCTGCTCAGTGTTGCGCGTGAGCATCGGCTGAAATTCATGACCGGAAATGTGCTAGCCATTGCGGTGGGGGTTTTTCTCATGTCCGTGTCGCAAGGTTTTTGGCTGACTGCATGCGCGATGGGGGCCATCGCCATTGCCCTGTCAATGAACTTTGGCCTAACGAACACAATCGTGCAGGAACAGGCGCCGCCCCATTTGCGGGGCCGCGTATCGGCAGTTGTGGGCATGAGCTTTTTCGGATTGATGCCGATCGCCGGCCTGATCATCCCCGGGTTCGCTGATCTCATTGGAATGCGAACGATTTTGACGATTGCCTCTGTGATCTATGGAATCGCTGCTTTTTCCGTTTTGAGTATTGCCGGACGGCATGTTTGCGATCAACCGGTTTCACCCGCGCCGGAGCCTGAAATTGAGCCGGTCTGCTGAATGGGTCCTCCCGGGCGGAGTCGAGTGATCCCGTTGAAAAACGCAAGGCTTTGCGGCCGGCTTCTTCCACTTCGCTTCTCAGAATGACCGGATGATCATATGCCGATGATTTCGTTTTCCACTTGCTGGAACTCCGGCCGGCATACCGCCGGAGATGAAATGCTGCGCGAAATCAAAACCGAACTCGGGTTTGATATGATCGAATTAGGCCATGGGGTACGCTTGTCACTGATGCCAGGAATTCAGAAAGTATTCGATTCGGGCGAGGTTCGTTTCAGCAGTTTGCATAATTTTTGTCCGTTGCCGGTCGAAGTAATGGTGGCTTCACCAGATTGTTATCAGCTTTCTGCTCTGTCTCGGGGGGAACGTGAGCGCGCCGTTAAACAAACGCTTCAAACAATCGATTTCGCCGAACGACTGGGCGCACCCTTTGTGGTCCTACATTTGGGCCAGGTGGAAATGCGACCCATTACCGATCAGTTGATTAAGATGACGAAAGCAGGAGAACATTTCTCCCGCGGATACGTGCGAGCCAAGCTGAAAGCAGTGGAAACGCGTGAACGACGCGCGCCTGCCCATTTGCAATGGGTGAAGGATTGCCTGCGTCGGATCGTTGACCACGCGGCTTCGAAGAACGTCCGGATCGCCATCGAAAGCCGGCGCGGCTATGAAGAAATTCCGAGCGAACGCGAGTTGGCGGCCTTGCTGAACGAATTGAACTCGGCGCAGGTCGGCTACTGGCATGACTTTGGCCACTCACAAATTAAGGAGAACCTGGGATTCATCGATCACGTCGAGTGGTTAGGCACAGTGGGCTCCCGTGCGTTTGGGTGCCATGTGCAGGACTGCGTTTGGCCGGCCAGGGACCATGAAGCGCCTTTTACGGGCGAAATAGATTTTGATAAACTTGTTCCGCTTCTTCCCACAAACTGCTTATTTGTCTGGGAGATGAGCCCGAGCAAAACGACGGATGCGATTCGCCAGTCCGTTCGAATCTGGAAGGAACGGTTCGGAGAATGAAAAAGATTCTCCCGAGCTGTCAGTTCGAATTGTCAGGCCGCTTGAACATGGTCTGCATGCGGGGGACGCCTCTCCCTGACCAGGGAGAGGAGGAGAGTGAGGGTTTGTTGAAAGCAAGTCGCGCGGGTAAGGGAACCCCTCACCTTAATCCTCTGCCCTTCTCCGAGAGCAGAAGTGAGAAAAGTCAAAGTCGCTTGAGTGATAAATCGGCGCTTCGCGGTGTGCTGAAGACAACTTCGAAATGAAAAAAATCCTAGTCACGGTTTTTCAGCTCAGCGTCACCATCGGGGTGCTGTACTGGGTTTATCATGATCCAAACCGGCGCGCCCAAATGCTCGAGGCGCTTCGGCATGCGGAGTACCGCTGGGTCCTGATGTCGATGCTGGCCTATTTCGTCGTCGAGGCAGCAGCCGCGTTTCGTTGGAATGTTTTGTTAAAAGTGCAAAATATTCACCTCAGTGTCCCGCGCCTGATCGGGCTGTTTTTCATCGGATTATTTTACAATCAATTTCTCCCCGGAGGCACCGGCGGCGACATCATTAAAAGTTATTATTTGCTGAAGGAAACGCCTGACAAGAAAGCGGGCGCGCTGCTGGCAGTGGTCTTTGATCGATTCATCGGGCTGGTTGCCCTCGTTGCCGTTACGGCCACTCTGATCGCGTTGCGATATGATTTCCTTTCCCAGAAATCGGAGACCCGAAATCTTTTGTGGCTATTGCTGATTCTTTTGGGCGTGTCGGTTAGCTTTCTGGTTGCGACGTTCGTCATTAGTGGATTCAAGTTGTTCCGTTTTTTTCCCGCGCATTTCCCGGGGCGCGACAAGCTGATTGAGATTTTCGCAGCCTATCATCTTTATGCCCATCATTGGCGGGCATCGCTCGTTGCATTTGGCGTGTCGATTGTGGCTCATCTTGCGACGTTCACAGCTTTTCTATTTGCCGCCTACGCGCTAGGCGTCTGGGTGCCGCTGATCAATTTTTTTGCTATTATGCCGGTTGAACGAACGATCTCTGCTTTGCCGATCAGTTTCGCTGGAATCGGACTCCGTGAAAAAGTCTTGCAGATCATGCTCAACGGGTTGTGCGGGGTTCCGGAAGCAAAAGCCATTCTGATCGGCTCGCTGAGTTTCGTTATCATTCTTGTTTGCTGTCTTCCGGGTGCAGTTGTTTACCTTTTCTACAAGCCGAGTGGCGCAGCGGAACACGTGAAACTCCGCGAAATGGAAGAGGAAGTTGTCACGCTGGAACATAAGCTCGGCGAACCGGAATGAGGTGTTCTTTTAACGTTTCTTTGCGATGAGGCGCTCCCCCCGTCGTCCATTCGTAGTTGTGACCTTCGCCATGACAGCCGATGGCAAGGTCACGACGAAAAATTTCGGGCCAGTGGATTTCACTTCGCGTGAAGACAAGCTGCACTTGTTTCGCCAGCGCGCTCTAGCGGATGCGGTCCTGCTCGGCCACACAAGTCTGGCACGCGACAACGTCCGGCTTGGAGTGCCGGCAGAACTGCAGGAAATTAGAATTAAGCGCGGTCAGTCACGCTCTCCGCTTCGCGTGATCGTCTCGAACAAAGGCAACATCGACGATCGATTGAAACTTTTTCAATCAGATGTGTCGCCGATCATTATTTTTTCCACCGCACAAATGCCTCGAAAAAATCAGGAGACTTTACGCAAAAGGACAACCCTGCACTTAACGAATGCAAGGCAAGTCGATCTTGCTGCGATGCTGAAAACTTTGCGCCATCAATACAAGGTCTGCACGCTGGCGTGTGAGGGCGGCCCCACTCTCTTTCGCTCTTTGTTAGAAAAAGACTCGGTCGATCAGCTCAACCTTACCGTCGCGCCCTTTATGTTTGGTGGATCTACAGCGCCGACATTGACAGGTCTGAGCAAGGAATTTCTTCCCACCAGCGCTCTTTGTTCATTAATCGACCTGCGCACCGTCGGCGAGGAATGTTTTCTCACCTACCGAATCAAGCACCAGGCGCGTCGGCGGAACTAGACGATCGGTTTCGGCGGGGACGTCGAACCACTTCACCTTCACAATTCGGGCAAACGTAGTTCATTTCATCGGCGCAACTCGCGCAATAGGTACATTCGTAGCTGCAGATGTATGCGACTCCACCTGGAGTAAGTCTCATGCTGCACTTTTCACACAGTTTTTTCAATTCCAGTGCCATGAAGGTGATTTGTACAAACGGGGATTCATCTCTCAGGGGGCAGTAGATCGCGTAGGATCTTTAAGGCGGGAAATTGCTTCGTCACATTCCCGAATTTTCATGTCGAATTTTCTGGTCTGTTCCGAGTCTGCCGGCATTAATGTGCCGCGATCCCGAAGGTCGGAGAAGAGACGCTCAGCTTTTTCGAACCAATCGCGCGCTGCAGTCCAGTCAGTGACGCGTTGTTCGTTGGATCTGTTTTCATTTGCGCCAAGCCGGGCAAAAGCGGACGCCAATTTCTCGTAGCACAAACCAACGTTCCGAGAATAAACAGCATTCGTTGGATCCACCGCGGATAATTGTTGCAAGATTGACAGGGCATTTTGCGCGTGATCCAATGCCTCAGTGGTCGAACCAGTTGGGGTCATTGCCTCAGACAAATCGGCATGTGCCACCGCGAGGTCGAAAACGGCTTGCACATTTTTTGGATCCTGCGCAGCGATCTCTTTCCGAATAGAAAAAGCTTTTTGCCTGCTTTCCAACGCCGAGGAGTAATCACCGGCTTCAACAAAAGTGTTTCCAAGCTGGTAGTAACCATAACCCACCTCGCGACGCGCACGTTGATTGTCAGGATATTCTGCCGACAAGTTTTCGAGCATATCGATACCGCGTTTTATGTTTTCGATAGACTTCGGCTTCTTCGCATCGCTGGCGCCGCCAACTTTTAGCAATGTCAGTCCAACGCTTCGCCGTAATTTCAAGTCCGAAGGCTTCTCGGCGAGCAATTTTTGGCGGATCGACAACGCGCTGGCATATGATTTGAGTCGTTCACCTGCGCTATTGGGCACACGGCCGAATCCATCTCCTTGTGCTTCGTAAGCGCGGGCCAATTCATCCTGCACTAGAGGATCTGCTGGATTCTCCCTGGCCAGGTTTTCGAACATCCAAGTTGAACGATGATAGTTCTCCATCATGCCAGCAACGTCTCCTTTTTGTTCCAAAATGTCACCCATGGCGCGATAGCTGCGCCCCAACTCCATGCTGGTATCAACGGTTTGGACCGTGTCTTCAATTTTCCCGCGGATACCGAGAGCCTTGCGATAACTGTTAAGGGCGCCGTCGAGGTCACCGAGGTTCGCGGAATAGGGGTTGCCCTGGATGTCCCCAATTTTCTCGTAAGCGCTCGCCAAATCCCGTTGCAGTTGCGGATCGTCGGTCGCTTCGCCAGCGAGGCTATCCAAATATTCCAGGGCGCGACTGACAATCAAACGCCGCGTCGGCGTGGAGCCCTGCAAATCCTTTACAGAATCATGAATCTCGAACATCAGCGAGTTCGCCAGACGGCGAACGTCGTTGAACCGCTTTTCTGCCCGAGCGCGTTGCTGATTCGCTCTCCGCGCTTCGACTGCAGTCGCAGCGATCCCGCCGATTAGACTCAACACGATTACTGTTGCCGCGCCCACGGCTAGTTTGTTCCGTTTAATGAACTTGATAGCGCGATAATTGAATGTGTCCTTGCGGGCGCTGACCGGACGGCCGTCGAGATACCTACGGATGTCGTCAGAAAGCTGCGCGACCGAAAGATAACGACGCCCTGGCTCTTTTCGAAGCGCCTTCAAAACGATGTTGTCCAAATCGCCTCGAAGCGACTTTCGATCGCGGATTGCGCGATCCGAATTGGCGGCTTCAAATTTGGCAACTGCGGTGCTTGGGCGTGCCGGTTGATATTCGCAAATCACGCGCGCGATCTCAGTTGGATTTCGGCTCTTGATATTATAGGGGCGCTGTGCCGTAAGAAGCTCGTATAGAACAACCCCAAGGCTGTAGACGTCGGTCGCGGTGGTGATGTTTTCGCCGCGAATCTGTTCCGGGCTGGCGTATTCAGGCGTCATTACGGCGGCAAACGTCATCGTTAATTCGCCAGCGGTTGATGTTTCCGGATCGAGTAGTTTGGCGATGCCGAAATCCAGCAACTTCGGCTCACCATCTGCCGTGACGCGAATATTCGCCGGCTTGATATCCCGGTGAACGATCAGGTTCTGATGCGCATATGTGATTGCCGCGCAGATTTTACGAAAAATCGCCAGCCGATCCGCAATCGACAATTCCTGTTCACGACAATACTGATCAAGTCGCCGGCCATCCACGTATTCCATCACGAAGTAGGCCAAACCAGATGTTGTGACCTCCGCTCCGTAGAGCCGCGCGATGTTTGGATGATTCAATCCGGCGAGAATTTTTTCCTCCTTGCGTGAATGATGGAGAACGCTGGCAGAACCAACTCCGTGCTTAACGACTTTTATTGCAACTTGACGCTCCAGTTTCTTGTCCGTAGCCAGATAGACTTCCCCCATCCCACCTTCACCGAGCAGGGAGAGGATTTGATAATCGCCGAGCGTCTGGCCAGGTGTTAATTCGCCATCCTCTTCAACGAGAATCCTGGAGGCAATCTCGTAGGCGGGCGATTCTATGAAGTCCCGGGCTTGGTTTTGAAATCCCAGGAGCGATTCAACTTCTGCGCGAAGAGCGATGTCGTTTCCGCAAGCTGTATTGAGAAATTGCGCTCGCTCTGCCGGGGCGCGCTCAAGCGCGGCTTCAACAATTTCTGCCACACGCTCACGGCTTGGCGTCGTCATTCTTTAAGTGTTTTTCCACACAACGTCCGCAACGGAGACAAAGGGTAAGATTTCCAATCAAAGACGTAGCGTCCATCGCAGCGCTGGCGCAAAAGATTCACGCCGCATTCGCTTCGAGGGCGCGGCAGAGCCAAAGCTTGGCAAAGTTCCAGTCCCGCAACACCGTTTTTTCTGAGACTTTCAGAACTTCAGCGATTTCCTTTGCCTCCAATCCCCCGAAGAACTTGAGCTCGACCACATCGCTCTTTCGAGGATAGGTCTGCGCGAAGTCTTTGAGGGCAGTATCGAGCGCTACAATTTCCAAAGTTTGTTCGCCGGGCAATTCGCCCGCGTCGTCGAGCGCGACCCTCGTTTGGAGCCCGCCGCGCTTCGCCGCATTATGTGCGCGCGCATGGTCGACCAAAATCTGACGCATTAACCGCGCGGCCACTCCATAAAAGTGTGCGCGGTCTTTCCAATCCGCGTCCGACGTTCCGCCGAGCCTCAGATACGCTTCGTGTACCAGCGCAGTCGGCTGCAAAGTGTGATCGCCGCGCTCTCGTGCTAGGTAATTCCGCGCAAGGTTGCGCAGTTCTTCATACACGAGCGGCATCAGCTTCGCGGCCGCATTCGCGTCTCCTGCGCTCCAGTCCTTCAGAATCCGCGTGATTTCCTGGGTGGGCGCCATCGGTCCGGGGGTCTTTGCTGCCGCCGATGTTAAAACATTTTCCTAAAAAATCAAAAATGTCCGTTTTAGCGGCCGTTTTCCGCATGGGTTTTGTAAGATGAAGAAAATCTCCTCCCTTCAACGTTCCCTCAACCGCTCCGCCCGGGCTTGCCTGCCAGCGCTCATCACTATTGGCGTCGTCTTCGCTATCGGCCTTAGCCTGGGGAGCCGCACTCCAGGTGAACCAATGCCGACTGAGCCGAGTGGCGGCTGCACCCAGATCGTTGCCGGCACGCCGCCCCCGAGTGTGGGACCGGTAACTGTCGTCGCGACAGGCGGCGTTCTCGGGCCGGCCGATTACCCGACCGTCAAAGCGGCTTTCGATGCCATCAACGCCGGCACCCATCAAAACTTGATCACGATCTGGATCTTGGGAAACACTGCGGAGACAGCTTCTGCTGTCCTCAATTCCAGCGGCACAGGCTCCGCCTCGTATGGCTCTATCCTGATGCTCCCTTCGGGTGCGCGCACCATTTCGGGCACTATCTTCGCCCCGCTGATTGATCTGAACGGGGCAGATTGCGTGACAATTGACGGCCGCAACTCAAACGGCAACTCCCTGACGATTTCGAATATGTTCACCGGCGCCGGGGGGATACCGACGAGTGCGATCCGCTTCATCAATGGCGCCCAGAACAACACCGTGAAAAATTGCTCCCTGCTCGGTTCTGATACTAACGGTGTCGGACTAGCCTCCGGGATCGTCCTTTTCCACACAACCACAACCGGATTCGGCAACAGCTTCAATACCGTTTCTAACAATGACATCGGTCCTGCGGGCACGACGCTTCCGTCCAAAGCTATCGAGGGCTTGGGTACAACGACGAACACCAGCACGATCAACACGGGCAACGTGATCGACGGCAATTTGATCCATGACTTTTTCCCGATCGGTGGTGGGACAGCGGGCATCGACATCAATACGGGCAACCGAAACTGGACGATCTCTAACAATCGCATTTATCAAACGGCTCCGCGGACGTTCACCAATCCGAGTCCGCGCTATTGGGGGATCAGGATCAACGGGACGAGCGGCTCGAGCGGCGATTTCCACACTGTTGCTGGGAATGTCATCGGGTTCGCCAATGCCAATGGAACTGGCGCAACGACGATTAACGGATCCGATAGCACATTTCGCGGAATCGAAATCTTAGCTGCAAGCGACACAACCGCGACGGTCATTCAAGGCAATACTATCTCGGGCATTGATTATACAACCAACTTCGCCGGCGGGTTTTCTGGTGCGGCTGGATTCGTGGCCATCGACCAGTTCAACATCACCGCCCTCTGCAACTTCTCTAATAACATCATCGGAAGTCTCGACGGTTCATCGAGTATCGTTGTCCATGCGGCGACTGGAGCCGGCTGGTTAACGGCCGGAATCCGCGGGAACAACGCCCCTGACGTCATCTCCGGCAATCAAATCGGTGCGATCTCCATCCAGGGCACAAATCCCGGAAGCATCTCCTTCACAGGCATCTTTCATGAGAGTGGCGCCAATCCGGCTGCGCCTGTCACCGTCAGCAACAACGTGATCGGAGGCCCTGCCCCGAGCGGCGCGATTACCGACACTTTTAGTCCGAGCCTTGGC
>DATDFM010000234.1:0-16527 GCA_036522635.1 Candidatus Udaeobacter sp.
AACTCGCGCGTTTCCGAGATCGAGATCATTGGCACGAACCGGATAAAGAGGAATTGCAGCGTCAGAAAAAGCCCAACGCTTCCGAAGAGCGTCATCCAATCCCATTTTGTGGGATAGAACATTGCCCACATCGCCGGTGGAAAATCACGATGCAAGCTGGTGATCACGATAACGAAGCGTTCGATCCACATGCCCGCGTTAATGAAGAGCGCCACAATGAAAAGCAGGACCGGGCTGCGCCGGATGCGCCCCGACCACAGCGCCTGCGGCACTAGCACATTAAACAGCATCAGCACCCAAAACACCCAGCCATACGGACCGAACGCGCGGTTGGTCATCATATAGATTTCAAAAATGTCGCCGCTGTACCACGCCATTAACGCTTCGATGAAATAGCCGTACGCAACGATCATTCCCGTCACCAACATGATGTTCGCCATGTTGTTGAGGTAACGGGCCGTTATCAGATTTTCCAGGTGGTAGATCTTGCGCACCGGGATCACGATGTTCAGTGACATCGCGAATCCGGAATAGATCGCTCCGGCGACGAAGTACGGCGGGAAAATGGTCGAATGCCAGCCTGGAACGATGGCAACCGCAAAATCAAAACTTACGACGCTGTGCACTGAAAGCACGAGTGGCGTCGCCAGTCCCGCCAATAGCAAATACGCAATCTGATGCCGTTGCCAGTGTGCGGCGGAGTTGCGCCAGCCGAGCGCAAAGAAGCCATAGACTTTTTTTTGCCAGAGTTTTTTTGCGCGATCGCGCACCGTAGCCAGGTCGGGGACAAGGCCGAGATACCAAAACAGCAATGAGATCGTAAAATACGTGCCGACTGCAAAGACATCCCACACCAGTGGACTGCGGAATTGCGGCCACAGCCGCATCGTGTCCGGATACGGAAAAAGCCAGTAAAAAACCCACGGCCGGCCAAGATGCAGCAATGGCATAAGACCCGCGCAACACACGGCAAATAACGTCATCGCTTCCGTGAAGCGATTGATCGCTGTCCGCCATGGCTGGAAAAGCAAAAGCAGGATCGCAGAGATAAAGGTTCCGGCGTGCGCAATTCCCACCCACCAAACGAAATTTACGATCGCAAATCCCCAGGCTACCGGAATGTTGATTCCCCAGATGCCAACGCCTTTCCAAAACAGCCAGGTAACCGCGACCAAAAACATCATCAACAAGAAGAACGAGATGATGAAACCCACCCACCACGGCCCCGGCGCACGCGTCAGTGGAATGTCGCCAATTGTTTTGTTGACGGTTGTGTAGGTCTGCGCCGGCGCGAGCAAATTAGTCGGATAACCGAGAGGTGAAAACGACTGTGATCGGTGATCGGTAATCGGTGATTTCTTTTGCGGGTTCAAGCTGATCGCCTTTCACTGATCGCAAGCTCAGCATTCGCGTTGCGCAGCTTCGCGAGATAGCTGGTTCGTGGCCGGGTATTAAGTTCGCCGAGCATCCAGTAGCTCAACGGTGACTGTTTTAATCGTATCAACCGGCTGCGTGGATCGTTCATGTCCCCAAAGGAAATCGCTTCTGCGGGGCAAACCTGCGCACAGGCCGGAACGATTTCGCCGTCGCGGATTTTCCGCTGCTCGACTTCGGCCGTGATGCGGGCCGCGTTAATGCGCTGGATGCAATATGTGCATTTCTCCATCACCCCGCGCGAGCGCACCGTCACGTCCGGGTTCTTCACAAGTTTTTCGCTCGGGCTGAGTTTGCCGTTGTATTCGAGAAAATTGAAACGCCGGACTTTGTAAGGGCAGTTGTTCGAGCAGTAGCGCGTGCCTACGCACCGATTATAGATCTGAACGTTCAATCCTTCGTTGTCGTGCACCGTGGCGCCGACAGGACAGACCAATTCGCACGGCGCGTTTTCGCAATGCATGCATGGTACGGGCTGATGCGTGATCCTGGGATTTTCTTCCGGGCCGGAGTAATACGTCCCCACGCGGATCCAGTGCATTTCGCGGTGAACGCCGACCTGTTGCTTGCCGACAATAGGAATATTGTTCTCGGCCTGACACGCGATAGTGCAGGCATGACAACCGATGCAGACGTTGAGATCGATTACCATGCCCCACTTGTAGCTTTTGTAGGGAAACTCATCCGGGTCGTACAGCGTGTTGTCCCGCGGCGGACGCTGCTCCAGCTTTTGCGCGAAATGGGGATCTGTAAGAAATTCAAGAAGCGTGCCCTCATGCAGAATCCCGCGGCCCGTAACGTCGTGATGATGCTGCGTGGTGACGAGCCACTGTTTATCGCTGGTCTTTCCAATCGTTAGGCCATCCGAGAACCAGAGAGCATCCGATGTGCGCAACGCATAGGCATTAAAGCCGACTTTGCGTCCGACACGTCCCGCTATTTCGCGTCCGTATCCCAGCGGAAGTGTCACCGACTTCTTCGCCTGGCCCGGCTGAATCCATACTGGCGCCCGCAGCTTGCGACCGCGAAATGTCAGCTCAATAACATCGCCGTTCTCCAAATGTTGGTTCTGTGCCAACTCCGGACTGATGAGCGCGGCGTTGTCCCACGTCAGCGACGAAAATCGCCGCGGCAATTCTTGAAGCCAACCGTTGTTCGCATAACGGCCGTCGCGCACGCTGACATCGGGACGGAAAAGAATTTCGAGTTCGGAACCACTGACCTCAGTCTTCTCGTCTTTTTCAAGGGGAGAGGCGAAACGAGCAGAGGGCTCGGATTCGGCAACACCAGCCAACGATGGTGCCTGCATTTCTGCAACAACGCCGTCGCTTAAAGTCTTTCTCCATTTTTCCTCAAAGTCCGGCGCCGGCTGTTGGCCGGTCCAATAACTGCGTACGATTTCGTATGCATTACGCGGCGAGCGTTCATTAACAGTCTGCAGAATTTCATGTGCAGAAACTCCTGCATACATCGGCTCGATCAGCGGTTGCACGATAGAGATGGAGCCGTCGAAAGCGCGCGTATCGCTCCACGATTCTAAAAAATGCGTCGCCGGTACGTGCCAGTGCGAGTGGCGCGACGTTTCGTTGAAGTGAACGCTGTGATGCACACGCAGCTTCACCTTGTTGAATGCGTGGGCGAAATTGAAATCAGCCGGCGCATCGTATCGCGGGTTGCCGCCCAAAATGATGATCAATTTAACTGCCCCATGATCCATTTCTTCGACCAGGTCGCGAAACCCGATGCGGTTTCCTGGCAAAAGTAAATCCGGTGCCGGCGAGACAGTCTGCCCTGTGTTACCGAGGGCGGCATTCATTTGCGCTACCAGCGCGTGCAATTCCGGCTTCTGCGTTTCGCCTGCAATCAAAACGCCTTCTCCTCGATTGGCCTTAAGATCCTGAACGGCTGCCTTGATCCAATCCTCGTGGCCACTATTCGGTGACTCACCGGCACCGATGCCGAGTTCAGCAGCGAGTGTTTGTGCCAATGGCAGGACCTCGCGACTGGCAATAGCGATACGATGATCGGCATTAGAGCCAGTGATGGTCGGAGTCGGTTCGGCCGCATAAAAGCGACTCATTCGTGCGCCTTCCTTTTCAATGATTCGTCGGCCGTTTGCGAAATCACGCGCGTAACGCAGCGCGTACGGATGCGCGTAAAGAAAATCAGAATCGAATGCCACGACGATTTTTGCCTTTGAAAAATCACAGATCACTCCTCGAAAGCTTTCGGGGTTAAGCGGGTCCCAGATGCACCACCGCGCTTGGGGGAAACGCTCAAAGGTGTGCGCCAATTGCGCCAGCAAAGTCGGCGAGGTTATTGGTTCAGTGAGAATGCGAAACCCGGCGCCGCCATTGGACCTCAGTGGTTCGATTGCCTGATTCAACGCGTTCCAAAAATCACCGACGGCTCTGATTGCGCCGTCGGTGGTGACTGTTTGCGCGCGATCAGGGTCGTAAAGATCGAGAACATCGGCCTGCGCCCAAACACTTGTTGCGCCAAGGCTGGCAGGATGCGTCGGGTTTCCTTCGATTTTTGTGGGACGCCCTTCGTAACCCGTCACCAGCAATCCCTGCGCAAAACCGCCATATTGTGTCGCAGTCGCGAATCGAAGCGGTTTGCCAGGAATTACAATCTCAGGCTGCTTCACGTAGGGAACGATTCTCTCGGACGGCTGTTTCGTGCAGGAGCTGAATCCCGCCAGTGCCAGGGTCGCGCCGGTTAGTCGCAGGAATTCACGTCGGCTCAGTCCTTCAGTCCATTCACTGGCACCGGGAGCGAATTCGTCGGTCTCCCGGTGATGAGAGGGACGGCTCCCCGAGGCGTCCGGCGCGCCCGGCGGTCGTGCCCTACCATTGGCGCTCAGAGAATTCATCTGTGACAGGTGCTGCAATTTGTTAGGCGACCGCTGGTGTCCACTTGGTAATCGCGTATTAGCTGCTGACCCTGCTCCGCTTGATCCGGCGGCGCTTTCCACGACATATCGAACACCTTGTCTCGCGGGCGGATAAACTGTTGCGGGTTCTCATGACAATGCAGACACCACCGCATGTAGAGAGTCTCCGCCTTGCGCGTCAGAGGCATCTGGTCCACACGACCGTGGCAATTGGAGCACCCAATCCCCTTGGCCACGTGAGCGCTGTGATTGAAATACACGTAGCCCGGCAAATCGTTTACCCGCGTCCATTTTAGTGGTTCTCCAGTGGCAAAACTTTTGCGAAGCGACGCGAGCACCGGCGCGTCAGTCCAGATCTGCGAATGGCAGGTCATGCACGTTTCAGTCGAAGGAATCCCGGCAAACGACGATTTTTCCACGGATGTGTGGCAGTAACGGCAGTCGATGCCGTCGTCGGTTACGTGATGCTTATGACTAAATGGGATCGGTTGTTGAAGCGGGACGTCTACCCGGGTGGTGTAGGGGGACCAGTAAATGGTCGAAGTCGCCCAGCCAGCTCCACAAATTAGAATGACCAAACCGAAGATAGTAACGCGAGCATGCACGTTCGCGCTCTTCGGAAAAAGCTGGGCCATCGCAAAGTGGGTACCTCCTTCGCAAAAGAATCGCAGATGCAGGCGATCTGAGACGCCTGCAATAGCTTGCCGGATGAAACACTTACCGTTCTTTACGAACGAATCGTTTCATTCGCCGCGCGAAGCGCGATATCAACCAACGTACCTTTGCGCGATGGGCATCTTGCGCCCGATTCCAAAGGCGTGGCTGGTGACTTTCAGTCCAGGCGCTGCCTGTTCGCGCTTGTATTCATTCAGATCGACCCGGCGCTGCACCCACCGGACCGTTTTCTCGTCGAAACCGCGCGCGATGATATCGCGTGCGCTGAGGTTTTCTTCCACGTAAAGATGCAGGAGCTCATCGAGAATCTCATAGGGGGGAAGGGTGTCCTGATCCTTTTGGTTTGGCTTTAGCTCGGCGCTGGGCGGTTTTTCGATTGTGTTTTTGGGGATGATCTCGCGGTCCCGGCCTGCTCGCGACGCGTAGTCGGAGTTGATCCACAGAGCCAGTTCGTAAATGATCGTCTTCGGTACGTCACTGATCACCGCCAGCCCGCCGGCCATGTCGCCGTAAAGGGTGCAGTAACCGACAGCGAGCTCACTCTTGTTTCCAGTCGATAAAACCAGATGACCAAACTTGTTCGAGAGCGCCATCAGGATCATTGCGCGCAGACGCGGCTGCATGTTTTCTTCCGTCTCATTTTCCGGCAGTCCTTTGAAAATCTCCTTGAACTGGGCCTTAAAAACCTGAAACGCATCGGTGATCGGAATCTCGAGAAAATTGATCCCGAGGTTACGTACCAGCGCCCGCGCGTCCTCAATGCTGCCGCGCGACGAGTACGGGCTTGGCATGGAAACGCCGGTAACATTCTGGGCGCCCAGCGCATCGGCGGCGATGACCGCACTAACAGCCGAATCCACTCCGCCGCTTAAACCGATCACTACCGAGTGGAAGTTGCATTTGCGGCAATAATCGCGGAGCCCGAGAGAGAGCGCGTCAAAAATTTGCTGCGGTATTTTGCCCTCATGAAATTCGATTGTCGAAGTTGAATCCGTATCGACGACCCGTTCGTCTTCGCGGAACGCTGCGAGTTGTGCGATCACATTCCCCGCTGAATTCAATGCGAATGAATTACCGTCGAAAACCAACTGGTCGTTACCGCCTATCAAGTTGCAGTAGCTGATCGGGCGTCGGTGAGCGCGTGCGAGACCTGCCACCATCTCGTAGCGGATCGCCGGCTTGTGCAAGCTGAAAGGCGAGGAGCTCAGATTCACGATGATCTCCGCGCCTTGCTCGACCAGGCTGCGCACCGGCTCGCAATCATAAAGTGGTCGCGGCAGGTAGTGTTCGGTCCAAATGTCCTCGCAAATCGTTACCCCGATTGTTTTGCCTCGAACAAGAAAAGGCTCGACGCGCTCGGCCGGCTGGAAATACCGCTCTTCGTCAAAAACGTCGTACGTCGGCAATAGTGACTTGTAGGTTGTCCGGATTGGTTTGCCGCGTTCCAGTAAGGCCGCGGCGTTACGGAATGGTTTGCCACGTCCTTCATTGCGATCAACGAATCCGACCAGCAATGCCACATCGCCCACACGAGCGTGTAGCTTTGCCAGCAACTCCAGATTTTCTGGAACGAAACGCGATTTGAGAACCAAATCCTGGGGCGGGTATCCGGTCATGGCCAGCTCGGGTGTGAGCACGAGTTCAGCGCCCGCGTTTGCGAGTCGCTCATATGCGCGAGTAATCAACTCGCAATTTCCCCTCAAATCGCCCACCGTCGGGTTAATTTGAGCGAAACCAATTTTCATGCGCTAAAGCCTCACGCGTGTCGATGAGGCGCGCAATGCCGAAGTAACGGCTGTGGAAAGTGTCAAGAAGACAGCCGCGACGCGCGGAACCATGGATGGCTCGTTAGGCTGGAGTCGTTTGAAGTTACCGCTGCTTACCGGTTATCCGCGGTCTGCGGTGCAGCTTTAGTCAGTTCTATCGAGTCGCTCACCTTCTGAATTTTTGCGTCCTGTTCTTTGAGACGTGCGGCGAAGTTGTTTTCTAACCGCGCTAGCGCTGCTTCCAATTCCTGGACTTTCTGGTGCTCTTTGAGAAACTCGTTAAGCACCATCGCGTTTACCTGATCATAACGCACGCTGTAAGGCTTTCCTTCTTTGTCGCGCACCACCAGATCAGGGTTCACCTTTTCGACGTCCTCAGCCACAAGTCCCAGTTGCGATTTAGCGGCCGGATCAATCTCCTTTTTGTAGTGGAAGATAACCGGTTCGAGCGAAAACAGTGATTGGCTGGCAGTGCCCATCGGTTTGATGTCTTCCTTGAAACGCCTTGAAGAAGTCATGGTCCCGAGGCGATTGTTCGCGTTAACGAGAACGGGCGCTCCGCCGATTGACGTTTGGCCGAAAATACTGGCGATGTAGCAGGTATCACTTTCGCCGGCGATACCGTTTAGACCCGCGCCGATATAGACGTTGTTGGATCCCGTGGTCGCGAAGAGGCCGGCGTTGACGCCCAATGCGACATTGCTTTGCCCCACAGTATTCGAGTAGAGCGCTTGAAAGCCAACACCCGTGTTACTATGGCCTGTAGTATTGCTAATGAGCGCGGCAGTGCCCATGGCCGTGTTGTTGTCAGCAACGCTGTTATTGAGGGCCTCAAACCCGACGGCCACGTTGTTCTCGCCGACATTGTTCGAAAACAGTGCGCCCCCGCCTGCAGCCGTGTTATGGCTGGCAGTTGTGTTCGAGCCCAGCGCGCCTTGTCCAAATGCGCTATTAAAAATGCCCGTTGTGTTGCTGAACAGCGCTTGCGAGCCTACCGCCGTATTGTCGCTGCTGGTATTGTTGCTGAAGAGCGCGTGATACCCTATTGCCGTGTTTTCACTGCCGCTGGTATTAAAGAACAGCGCCGTGCTACCGACGGCGGTGTTTTGATCGCCTTGCGTGTTGATGACGAGCGAACTATCCCCAACCGCGGTGTTGTCGCTGCCCGTGATGTTGCCTGCCAACGCAACAAACCCGTTGGCGGTGTTACGAAGGCCTTCTGTGTTATTGAAAAGCGCCTGGTCACCGGTAGCAGTATTTTGATGCCCGGTCGTGTTGTGAAAGAGTGCGAGGGCTCCAGCCGCTGTATTTTGAAAGCCGCTGGTGTTGAACAGGAGCGCGCCTGTCCCGGTCGCAGTGTTTTCATTCGCGATGTTCAACGCAAGCGCCCCGGCGCCGATGCCGGTGTTAAACTGACCTGTAGTATTCGTCTCCAATGACAACCAACCAATGGCCGTGTTAAAAGCGCCGGTGGTTAGGCTAAACAGCGCCTTCTGCCCTTCGGCAGTGTTGCCTCCGGGATATCCACCGTCGGGTGGCGGCGTAACTGCTTCCGTTCGGGGTAAAAATATCAAGCATCCAAGCGCGAGCCACACGACTGCGCCATAAATCATTTTGCCTCCAGTGTTCATGCTTTCTCCTTTTGTTTTTTACTTTGTTGGTTCGAACCAAACGGTTCGCTGATTTGTTTTGCCGACCACTGAGCACCAGTCCCGGCGCAGTTTTATTTGTTTTGCCTGCGCGCTTACCGTCTCGCTCGTACCGGTTGTTCCATCATCTGCGTCTTAAAGAGCTAGATGCCTCCGTTGGGTTCGCCAGTGGTGAGTTCCTGCTTCGCAACGGTCCCGCTTATGCCGAACAGTGTGCAGCCCGTCCAGTCAGGCGCGGCCTAATTTTTATGTAGGACGTCACCTGACACGCAGATCACCAGGTTTTGAGCGCTTCTCCCAATGCTAAAGTATGAAAGATCAGCACTTTATTCGCGATCTATCCTGGATGAATAACCTTTTTCTTTTTTATTGGATGCGGGTAGCAGGAGTATGACCGAAAGTGAGCGGAACAGGGGGAGCGGCTGTGTTTGACCGGGTTATTGCGAAGCTGCCTGATTTTCGCCATTTAAGCCTTAAGGGTGCATCCTTGGTGATCGCCTGCGGGGTTCTTGTATGCGCCGTCGGATTTGCCGATTATCTCACGGCGTACGATCAGCCCGTGCTTCTGTTTTACCTGGTGCCTATTTCAGTAGCTGCATGGTTCGGCGGCTTTGGGTTCAGCGTCGCGATAGTTATCGCCTGTGTTGGAGCGTGGTGGCTTTCAGATGTGGCCGGTGGGACGCCTTTTGAGGGTTGGTGGAATCTGGCAATGGTGGTCGCCGCTTTCGTAGTATTCGCTGGCGTACTTTCCAAGCTGGCGACGCTTGTTCGCGAGCTCGATCGCTGTGTCGACGAACGTACGGCCGAGTTGAAACATGAGATGGCTGAGCGACAGCGCTTAGACCGCGAGATTGTGCAAATTGCGGATCGTGAACGGCGCCGGTTAGGTCAGGATCTACACGACAGACTCGGGCAGCATCTTATTGGCACTGGTCTTAGCGCCCAGGCACTGAAAGAGAAACTTGCCAAACAATGGGCGCCGCAAGCCGCCGATGCGGAAAACCTCGTTCGCTGCCTGGAGGAAGCGATCGATCTTACCCGGAAACTCGCGCGTGGTTTCTATTCGCCCGAACTGGATGGGGAAGGACTGTCAGATGCACTGCGGCAACTTGCCGGTAACGTGGCAGAACGATCCAACATAAAGTGCGTGTTTCACGGCGACGACTCCGTTCGAATTCAGGATTCGGCGGTGGCGAACCAATTTTTCCGCATTGCGCAGGAGGCGGTGACAAATTCGATCAAACATGCTGCTGCCAGGCACATCGATATCAGCCTCACAGCAAAAGGAGGCGACATTTGTCTCACGATTGTCGACGATGGCGTGGGCTTTTCTGACAACCACCAATCCAACGGTATTGGGCTTCGTTTGATGCGTCATGGGGCCGCCTTAAGCGGTGCTACTTTTGATATTACGCGAAATGGCAAGGGCGGCACGATCGTTAGGTGTCTCGCAGCGAATATACAGTCTCAAGCCATCTCCTGACTCTGCGGGATGCCCAAAACTTTCGCGGAATGCGCGTGTTCTACGAAATGTGGCCGTCCATTCTCGAACAGCCGGCCAATCCGGAGATCAAGATCATTTCATCGGCCGTAGGTGACGCGCCAGATGGTCTTGGCGCTGTCTTCGCTAACAAGCAGGCTGCCGTCTTTGGCGACAGTGATTCCAACGGGACGACCCCAGACTTTGCCGTCCGGCGTAACGAAGCCGGTGATGAAATCTTTATATTCGCCGCGTGCCCTGCCCGTGGACTTGTCGAATGGCACGCGGACGACTTTGTAACCAGTCCGTTTCATTCGGTTCCATGAACCGTGAAACGCAGCGAAGATATCGCCTTTGTATTCGGGCGGGAATTGGTCACCCGCATAGAAACATAAATTCAGTGAAGCCGAGTGCGCCTCGACGAGCACATCGGGAACGATGACTTTATCCGCGAGCTCTGGATGCTTTCCCTTGTGATGCGGATCCTGGTGATCGCCGATGTAATACCAGGGCCATCCATAAAAACCGCCTGGACGTACACTGCTGATATAATCGGGCGGCAAATCTTCACCAATCTCGTCGCGCTCGTTAGTGCTCATCCAGAGCTCGTTCGTGCCCGGTCGAAAGGCGATACCGACCGCGTTGCGAATCCCCCAGGCGTAAACCTTTTGTCCGCTACCGTCAGGATTAAACTCAAAGATGCGTGCGCGATTTTCTTCCGCGGCGTTATCAGACACATTCGAGCGCGAGCCGATCGACACGTACATTTTTTTACCATCGTGCGAAAAAACAATGCAGCGCGTCCAATGGCCGCCGCCGCGCAACAACCCTCCCGGTGAGAGATGTGCCGCGAGCTTCTGTGCTGGTCCACGCGCTTTGAGATCGCCGTTACGATAAGGAAATCGAATCACCCCATCGGTGTTCGCAACGTACAAAAACTGCGGTGCGTCACCGGGTGGATAAAAGGCCATTCCGAATGGTTTGTTCAAATCGTTTTGCGCAAAAATTTCGGTAACGTCGGGTTTGCCATCGCCGTTCGTGTCGCGCAGGACCTTTATTTGATTCGCGCGACTTTCTACGACGAAAATGTCGCCATTCGGTGCGCTGAGGAGGAATCGCGGATCACGAAAACCACTGGCATACAATTCGATTTTGAACCCGGTCGGAACCTTGAGTTGGGCGTTGGGTGGCCGGGCGACGAGGTGGGGCCCGTTAATAACCAGCGCATTCGAACTTGGTGGCGGCAAATCCTGCACTGTGATTTTACGTGTGACACCGGGCGCGTCGCTTCTCCAATCGTCCATCGCGGCTTTGCCCGTGAGAACTACGGTTTTTTCAGTGGGGGCTGCGAATATGATGGCTTTGGAAAAAATCGCCGCGAAAACAATCGCGCGGTAAACTGCATCACTTGATAGGCGCGTCTTCATCCAATTGGAATCGCTGCAGCGCCAAATATCACGCGGATTCGAAGTATCCTCACCGCGAAGGGTTCTCGTAACGGCGCCATGGCTCTTGTGTTTTTCTGGAGCTGGGGCGATTGAAACCCATGAGTAAGAAAATGCGTGTTGTCCAAGTCCCGCGAGCAGGCGGGCAGTTGGAGTTAGTCGAACGCGACATTCCCGAACCGAAGCGAGGGTGGGTGCGCGTTAAAGTCGAAGCGTGCGGTGTTTGCCACAGCGACTCGTTAGTCAAAGAAGGACTTTGGCCAGGTATCCAATATCCGCGTGTGCCGGGACATGAAGTCATTGGCGTCATTGATGTCGTGGGTGAGGGGGTAAAACCATGGAAACCTGGCCAGCGCGTCGGCGTTGGCTGGCACGGTGGCAACTGCGGCTATTGTGATCATTGCCGGCGCGGCGAATTTTTTGCATGTACCGTAGAGTTGCTCACCACGGGGATTTCTTTCGATGGCGGTTATGCGGAATACATGGTGGCGCCGGCTCAAGCACTCGCGGTTGTTCCCGACAAACTTTCTCCCATCGACGGCGCGCCGCTCATGTGCGCAGGCGTGACGACTTTTAACGCGCTGCGAAACAGCGGCGCGACAGGGGGTGATTTGGTTGGTGTCCTCGGAATTGGCGGACTGGGTCATCTCGGTGTGCAGTTCGCAGCCAGAATGGGATTCAACACGGTGGCGATTGCACGCGGCAAGGACAAGGAAGCGTTCGCGAAAAAACTCGGCGCACACCACTACATCGATAGCCAGGCCTCAGATCCAGCAGCGGAATTGAATAAGCTTGGCGGCGCCAAAGTGGTAATCGCGACCGTGACCAACGCCGAAGCAATGGCAGCAGTACTGGGCGGAATTGCGCCTAACGGTATGCTCATTGTCATCGGCGCCGCCGGACCGCTCTCCATCGATCCCATTCTTCTCATCACGGGTCAGCGATCTGTGAAAGGCTGGTACTCGGGCGCTTCGATCGATTCGCAGGACACGCTCGAATTTAGTGCATCTTCGGAGGTGCATTCCATGAATGAAATTTTCCCCTTCGAAAAAGCCGCCGAGGCGTACGATCGAATGATGAGTGGCAAAGCGCGTTTCCGGGTGGTCCTTAATATCGCCGGCAAGTAAACCGAACGCACGCGTTCTGGTGGAGCGGCCAATCCTCTGCGCGTCGGCAGTATGAGTTGGCTGGCGCGTCCGGAGTGCGCGCCATACCTCAGTTTGTCGTGTCGCCGTAAGCAGCTCTTCAGTTTCAGCGGCGTGCATGCCTGCCGCACGGCCGCAAACGCTTTCGGAGTAGCCTCAATCGGAGGTCGGAAGGCAATGATCCAAGCGATCCAACCGGCACCCGCTACACAAGCGTCTGAAAAATTAGAAAGCTGACGATGATCGTTTGGATGAGGAAAAAAATGACGTAGAGCTCGTGGTAGCGCTCGTTTCGGGTCGCCGCCGCTGTAATCAGTCCTGCGAAATAAAGAACACCACTTAGAAAGTATATAGGCCCTAAAGAAAGAAAGTGAGGTATGCCCTTCAGCAGTGAGTCAAGGATATCGACTGGTATGAACAGTGCGAAAATGATGAAAAAAGCACGATGATTGGCGTAATAGTGCGCTTTGTAGTCGACCGAAGTACCTGTATCGCTTTCTTTCGGAAAGAGGAGGAGCGACGCCAGGTACAAAATCGTTGGTGAGATCAGTACGAACAGAAATAGGTAAAAATTCCATGGCTGTTGATCGCGCCAGCGATAAAAGATCCACCACGCGATAACCAGATACAGAAAGAGATTCACGATCCAAATAACGTGAACCCAATAGATGTGATGTCGCGAGCGGGCCTGCAGCATTTCACCGACGCCAGCAAGAACCCGCGTCATGCCTAATGCGAGAATGATTGAAATGAGAACCGAGAGATACTCAAACGCGCCCATCGCCTGCTGATTGATTTATGACGTTTGATGTTTCATGTGAAGCCAATACGATGATCATCCACGAGCGATAATCGATCACGAGCGGGAGCATGAGCACGATCAAGAGCAAATATGATGTCGTAATCCTGGGGGCAGGTCACAACGGGCTTGTGGCCGCCACTTATCTCGGGCGCGCGGGGTTGAGTGTGCTGTTATTGGAAAAAAACAACTACATCGGCGGCGCGACGACTTCGCAGCAAATCTTTCCGGATTACGACGCGCGCCTGTCGCGTTACTCCTATCTGGTCAGCCTCTTTCCGCAGAAGATCATCCATGATCTTGGTTTGAAGCTGGAACTGCGGCGCCGCACCATCGCTTCATGCACGCCATACATGAAACACGGGCACGACGGCGCGTTGCTCTTGAGCAATGTCGATGAAGAAGTAGGCCGCAGGTCCATGTGCGAACTGACTGGCAACACCACCGAGTACGACGAGTTGAAGTGCTTCTACGCTTTGCCGCGCGCATTCGCCGAGCGCGTCTGGGACTCGATGCTCGAACCACTGGTTTCCAGGGAGGAAATGGCCCGGCGCTTTAAGGGCGACGAAATCACTCGCGAAGCGTGGCGTACTTTGGTTGAAGAACCGCTCGGTAACGGCATTGAGCGTTATTTGCGAGACGATCTGGTACGCGGCCTTGTTTTTACAGATGCAAAGGTCGGTGTCTTCACGCATCCGCATGACAGTTCACTCCTGCAAAACCGGTGTTTCCTTTATCATCTCATCGGTAACAAAACAGGCGAATGGAAGGTACCGGTCGGCGGGATGGGAGCGGTTTCGTCTGAACTGGAACGGTCTGCACGTAAAGCAGGCGCCGAAATGCTAACAAATGTTCATGTCCACGCGCTAAATGTTACCAACAAAATTCGCACCGTTGAATTTCACGTAGATGGAAAAGACGAAAACGTCGAGGCGCAGTTTCTTCTGATTAACTTTGGCCGGAATTTGCTGGCAAAGTTTACAGGCCGGTTCTATCAGCCGGATCGCACCGATGAAGGTTCCGTTTTCAAGATCAATATGCTCCTGAACCGTTTGCCAAAACTGAAAGCCAAAAAAATCCCGACGCCTGAAGCGTTTTGCGGGACATTCCACAGTGACGAAGGCTATCAGCAGATGAATGTCAGTTACGACGAAGCGTCAGGCGGCAGGTTGCCGGACAAAATGCCGTGCGAAATCTACTGCCATACGCTGACGGACGACACCATTCTTGCACCTGAGCTGCGCGAAAAAGGCTTTCACACCGTGACGCTATTCGGACTCGACGCGCCGTGGAGCTTGTTCGTACGCGACAATGAAAAAATGCGGCGGGAAGCGGAGAAAAAATATCTGGCAAGCATTAGCCAATGGCTGGAAGAACCGATCGAAAGTTGTTTCGCGGCGGCGCGTGATGGGAGCCCTTGCATCGAAAGCAAAAGCCCGGTAGACATCGAGGACGCTCTCGGAATGTACCACGGGAATATTTTCCATAATGCGCCGACGTTTCCATTCGCCGAACGCAGAGAGCAGGTCGGCACGTGGGGCGTTGAGACGGATTACCAAAATGTGTTTTTCTGTGGCTCGAGCGCGTTGCGAGGTGGCGCTGTTAGCGGCATTCCCGGACACAACGCGGCAATGAAGGTGCTGGAACTTTGTCTAAAGAACTCCCATGGCTGAAACCTCCATCTCTTACCCCGCCGATCCGCGCGATGTCGAGTCGATCGACGCAATCATCGCCGCGGCTTACGACGTGATCTCCGGACCAGCCGGAAAGAAGCGTGACTGGAATCGCGAGCGCTCGCTGTTTTATCCCGGGGCGCTTATCGCACCGACTGCGAGCGTTCCGGGACGAAACGATGTCGAACTTGAGCCGCAAATCTTGGATGTCGAAAAGTACATTGCGCGAGTCGAACCGCTTTTAGAGGAAGGTTTCTACGAAACAGAAGTCATGCGGCGCACCGAACAGTTTGGTCGGATCGCTCACGTCTGGAGTACTTACGAATCGCGTTACGATTTGAGCGAGCCAGAACCGTTCATGCGCGGCATCAACAGCTTTCAGCTATTCAACGACGGGAAACGCTGGTGGATCTTGTCCGTCTACTGGCAGCACGAAAGTCCAGATCACACGATTCCGAACAAATATCTTCAGGGCAGGGTTTAGCGGTGGGCAATGAACATGTGCATCGCTCTTCGCTTTCTTTAATCTTCGCGTTTCATCGGGCTGGTATCAGCGGTTGGATGGATTCTCGCGGTTTTGATATCGCCACGACCAGTTTGTCTTTGCTTGGTGCGATTTCCCTTCGCTGCACATAGGCCATTCCTCCATGCGGTGGTCGTTCCATGATACGCGCAACGAATCGATCGCGATTCTCGAGTGTCAGCTGCGGATGCGCTTGCCGAATGCATTCACTTCTTTTGTAAATCTTGTTAGCATTTCCGGTGCAGGTTGTGGCGCGTACCTTAGCAGGATGTAGGTGTCCGTAAGTTGTCGGATATGATTAGATTCGTTAGGCAGTAATTGAGCGGCTCGTCGCGCAAAATCTAACGGACCTTCAGAGGGATTGCGTGGTACACCAAGGCGCGCTGTCCTTCGGCAAAAATATGCGTACAGCATTTTCACCCGGTCCACGCGCGGACGCGTCCGCAGTTGCATCCATGCGAAATAAGTGGCTAACAATGCCGTTGCAGCGAGCAGGATTTCTACGACGAGGAAGAGCGCACCGCGGCTGGCGATGGCAATTGAGTTTAGGAAAACGTCCTGGACGTCTGCATCGAACGCAAGAAGACGCGTGTCCCACTCGTAGCTCAGTGTTTGCCAAACGAAGCGGACGTTGGTGAAAACGCTCGATCGGAGGAATCGCGCTATCCACGTGTTGCGCCGGGTTCCGATTTGATTCGAAGCCAGGCGTGTCTCTAGAAACGAGGTGAGATCGTAACTCGATCTTCCCGGTGCAACTACGCTGGTGGGATCCACTCGAGTCCATCCATTCTCCGGAATCCAAACCTCGCACCACGCGTGCGCATCGGCCTGCCGCACCAGAACAAAGTGCCCTAGATCATTGTACTCGCCCCCGAGGTAGCCGACTACAACACGCGCAGGAACGCCTGCCAACCGCATTAGAATAGCGAAGCTCGCCGCATAATGTTCGCAGAACCCGATCCGACGATGAAAGAGGAAGTCGTCCAGATTAGTATACTCGCCTGGCGTCAACGAATAACCAAAGCCCTGCGTCCGGAAGAAC
>DATDFM010000235.1:0-10089 GCA_036522635.1 Candidatus Udaeobacter sp.
GGCTCGTTCAATGCGCGGCGGACTGGACGTCTCGAATTGGCTTGGATGATAATTGTCGTCGAGTGGCATCTAAGCGACGAAGACCAGGCAAGCGGAGCGCTTGCCCTACAACATTCATCTCGAGCGTGTGACCGCCGACGTTTGCGACAGTCAGAGACTGCCGCTACAGATGAAGCTGAAATGCCGAAAACGTTTTTCATCACGACGGCGATCGATTACACGAATTCGCCACCGCATGTCGGTCACGCTTACGAAAAAGTGCTGGCGGATGTAATTACGCGCTATCACCGGCTTAAAGGTGAAAACGTTTTCTTTTTGACCGGCGTCGATCAGCACGGGCAGAAGGTCCAGCAATCCGCCGCGAAAGCAGGCGTGCCTCCGGCCGAATTTGTCAATGAGATCACGCAGAAGTTCATCAGTCTCTGGAAAAAGCTCGACGTTCAGTACAATGAATGGGCGGAGACAATCAGCGATCGCCACAAGAAAGTTGTTCAAGGAATTTTGCAGCGGCTTTTCGACGAAGGCCAAATCTACAAGGACAAACAGGCTGGCTATTACTCAGTTCGCCAGGAACAATTCCTGACCGACAAGGAACGCGGTCCCGACAGTCAGTTTGGTCCCGAATGGGGACAGGTGGAATTTCGGGAAGAGGAAAATTATTACTTCAAACTGGGGCAACACAAAGAGTGGCTCCTTCAATATCTCGACAACCGCAAAGACGCAGTGGTTCCCGATTTTCGCCAGAAAGAGTTGCGCAATGCAGTCGAGCGACTGGCTGGCGACCTTTGTATCTCGCGTCCAAAATCGCGGCTCGACTGGGGTATTGAGCTGCCGTTCGACGAGAATTTCGTCACGTACGTCTGGTTTGATGCCCTAACGAATTACATCAGCTTCGCCGACTACGATCCAAGTGTCTCAAGTCTCACCTCTCAAGCATTAACTTTCCGCGACAAATGGCCTGCTCTCCAGATCATCGGCAAAGATGTCCTCGTCCCGGCGCACGGCATCTATTGGCTGATCATGCTGCATGCGATTGGTTTTCCAAATGATCAAATGCCGCAGTTGTTAGTGCACGGATGGTGGAATGTCAGCGGCGCGAAGATGAGCAAGAGCGTAGGTAACATCGTCGATCCCGTTGTGCTTGCGGATAAATACAGCGCCGACGCGCTGCGTTACTATCTGATGAGTGACATGGCCACAGGCCAGGACGCCGATTTCTCCGAAGAACGGCTTATCGAGCGTTATAACACAGATCTCGCAAACTCGTTAGGCAATTTGCTCAATCGGACGCTGAACATGGTGCACCGATACCGCAACGGCAAGATCAATCGCAATTTCGAAGTGGTAACGAAGCAGCAACCAGAAGATTCGGGGAGTCTCGACCGTTACTTAAACTTAATGGATGGCTTTAAGGTCGATGCCGCAATTAATTATGCATCGCGTCGCATCAGGTGGTCGAATGCCATTATTGACGCACAGGCCCCGTGGGTGCTAGCCAAGTCCTTAGATAAGAATGACGCAATGAGGTTGTCAGAAGTTCTATATGGGTGCGTTGATTCGCTTCGCACCGTTGCCGTACTTCTTTCACCCGTGATTCCGCAAGCGGCGCATGGAATCTTCGATCAGCTCAATTGGAAAATGGAACTGAGCGGAAAAGAAGAACGCTTTTCACTCGCAGAGGCGGAGTGGGGGAGATTGCCAGATGGCCATGTTGTGGGAAAACCGGTGCCGTTGTTCCCGCGGATTGAACCGCATTAATTCACCAGGAAAGACATCGCTGGAATGTTGAATCGTTCGACGCGTTGAGTCACTCAACTTCGGATCCCCGCCGGGTTTTGACGCGCCCATAAATATGGGTGACACTGTTGTTTCTTGAAAACGACGCTCGAAATTCCAGGACCGCTGTTCCGTAAAGCGAAAGCGATCGCGGCTCGACAGGGACGCACACTCAAACAGTTAGTCCAGGAAGCGCTATCGGAGAAAATCGCACGTGTAGATGGCATCAATAGACAGCAGAAACCGTGGATGGTGTTGGCGGGTGGCTTGAAACATCTCCGTAGCGAAAACCGTCGGATCGAGCGCGTAATAGAGGCGGAGTTCGAGAACATTGAACCGGAAGACCGGGAATGATTCTCGATACAAATGCGCTATCGGCGTTTGCCGATGGCGTGCCTCCGGTTGTTCAACAAATCGCCGTCGCCGATGAACTGCACATACCTGTGATCGTACTCGGCGAATACCGCTTCGGCATCGCAACTTCCCGTCGCCGACGTGAGTACGAAGGGTGGTTGGCGCGTGGGCGCGCGTTTTGGAACGTGCTTCCGGTAGTGGAGGAGACTGCCATGCAGTACGCGCAGATTCGGGAGCAACTCAAGCGAGCGGGCGCACCGTTACCCGCAAACGATGTTTGGATCGCCGCGCTTGCGCGACAACACGATCTGCCGGTGCTAAGCCGCGACATACACTTTGACACAGTGCCCGGTGTTACTCGGCTCTCGTGGCGCCAAGCGGATTAACCCTGGTTGCCGAATTCCGTTTCCGTTTGGCAGGGCGGGGCCATGATGCGTCCTGCGGCAGGCTAAAGCGTCGAATGATTGGGTCAAATCCTGAGCATCAGCAGGAGAGTAACCGCGCCGCCGAATGAAACTGTAGATTGGCGCCCCATAGGTCTCGCACAACTTCGCGAGCGCGTTTTCAGCCTGAGGTGCATGCGTTAGAGCAGATTGCGCAACCACGCTCCAGTGCGTGGTTGCAAAGCTTACGCCGGCCTCCACTCGGTTTCGGCGCTCGGAGAGCGCCGCTACAGAAGAAATCACTGTGCGCATTCTTCGAAATCGGATGGCTGACCCCGCAGGTGCGCCAGAACTTCGCCCGCGAAATGCAGTGAGCCGGTAATAAGAATCGGATTTCGCTCCGCGCGTGCAAGGTCGATTGCTTCACCGACCGATGGAGCAATGAAAATTGTAGGGCGACCGGTCCGGTCGGCGGCAGGCGAAGCGCCTGCCCTGCAGGCTGAAGAAATGGTTGCGAAAACTTTTGTTAAGGTCTCAGGTGAAGCGGCCCGTTGACTGCGGATTTTTGGTAGAATGATCGAATCGGCAATCGGCGCGAGGGCTTCACAAATACCGCGCAGATTCTTGTCGGAAAGAATCGCGATAACGAGTGTTGCCTTCTGATTACCGAAAAATTGCTGCCAGGTTTGCGCCAGAATGTGTGCCGCGCCAGGATTATGCGCACCGTCAATGATGGTGCGCTCATCCCACTTCTGAAAACGGGCAGGCCACTCGACGGCTGCCAGTCCGCGCACAATTGCTTTTTCGTCGAGATCGATGTTCGCGCCGTGAATTGCAGCGATCGCTAACGCGGCATTTTGCTTTTGGTATTCACCACGCAAGGCCACCGGCGACTTGTGGTAAAGCTCGTTTACCAATCGAAGTGACGAACCGCATTCAGCAGCTCGCGCCCGAATCACTCTTTCCGCTTCCGGTTGCTGAGGCGCGGAAACCACCGGAACTCCTGGTTTGATAATTCCTGCTTTTTCACCAGCGATCTCAGCAAGTGTGTATCCTAGCCACTTCTCGTGATCGAGACTGATCGGAGTAATAACGGAAACATCGGATGAAACGGTGTTGGTAGCATCGAGCCTGCCACCCAGGCCGGTCTCGAGAATCGCGATATCGATTTTCATGTCATCAAAGTGTTTTAGCGCAAGCGCAGTCGTGGCTTCGAAAAACGTCGGGGGCGGGTCCCAGTCCGCGATGAGATCTCGTATCATCGTTAGGCCGTTCGCTACGGCCTCCTCGGAAATCATTTCGCCATTTACGCGAATCCGTTCGCGAAACGTGACCAGGTGAGGCGAGATGAACAGGCCGGTACGATAGCCCTGGGCGCGGCAAATGGAATCGATCAGGGCGCAAACGGATCCCTTGCCGTTTGTGCCGGCGATGTGGATGACTTTGGGTGAAGTGTTCGGCGAGGCGCCGAACACAACACGCGAGGCGCGTGTGCTCCCCAGACCGAGTTGGTTCAGCAAACGCTCAGTGTTTTCGAGACCTAGTTTGATCCCGAAGCGTTGCAGTCCGTAAAGCCAGTCGAGCGCCTGCTTGTAGGAAATCTCACGATCGGGAATAGGAGGGATATCGCGCTGCGATGTCCGGCCGTCATAGCGCGGCGTCCCAACCCGAGGATGCGAACGCTTTCGGGAATCCACATTCACCGTGCCGCAGAGAAGTACGACAGCAACCGACCGATCTCCTCGCGCAGTTTTTTCCGGTGCACAATCATGTCCACCAAACCGTGTTCCTGGAGAAATTCGGCGGTCTGAAATCTTTCGGGCAAATCCTGGTGAGTTGTTTCCTTGATTACGCGCGGTCCGGCGAAACCGATCATACTTTTTGGTTCGGCAATAATTACGTCGCCTAACGAAGCAAAGCTGGCCATCACGCCGGCAGTGGTCGGGTTCGTTAGAACGGAAATGTACGGCAGCTTTTCTTCTCCATGGCGCGCCAGCGCACCGCTCGTTTTCGCCATTTGCATCAGGCTCAACATGCCTTCGTACATGCGCGCGCCGCCGGAGGCGGCAACAATGATGACCGCGCAACGATTAGTCGTGCCGTATTCAATTATGCGCGTAATCTTCTCGCCAACGACGGAGCCCATCGTGGCTGCCAGAAAACCGAAATCCATCACCGCGATGGCGACCTTGTACCCGTCAAGGATGCCGTGCCCGCTAATGACCGCGTCGATCAGCCCAGTGCTCTCGTGATATTTCTTGAGACGATCCTTGTATGTCGCCATTCCCTGGAACCGCAGGAGGTCGACAGATTTCAGATCGCTATCCATTTCTACAAACGTGTCCGGATCGAGCAGACTTTGGATTCGCTCGCTGGCGGGTTGCGCTTGATGATAGTCGCAGCGTGGACAGACGCGTTGATTTTGCGCCAGCTCAACGTCGGGAACGACTTGCCCGCAGCCCGGGCATTTCTGAAAGAGGCCGCGCGGCATCTCACGTTTTTTGCCAGATTCGGTTTTGATTGCTGGTTTCTTAAAAATTGCCATGGGAATTAGGCGCGTGCTGCAGTAGCGGCATGAACCGAGATTGCGCCGGCGCGTTTCAAAACGCGCGCGCATTCGCTCAACGTAGAGCCGGTCGTGAGGACATCATCAATTAGTAGCACTCGCAAGCCTCGCACGTTTGCGTTTTTTCGTAAACGAAATGCGTTGTGCAAGTTTTCCATGCGCTCGGAACGATCGAGCGCGGTTTGCGTGGTGGTGTAGCGAATGCGTTTGAGCAGGGGCCTGCAACGGATCGAAATCTGCGCGCTCAGTGATTCCGCGAGCAGGCTCGCCTGGTTGAAACCGCGTTCCCGTTGCCGAGCGGGATGTAACGGCACCGGCACAATGATGTCGAATTGCTGGCTCCGCAGCCGTTCGTCATCGAGCGCAGCGCGAAGCCATTTCCCTACCAAATGACGGAGATGCACCTGCCGATTGTATTTGAATTGGTGGATGACGTCGCGAACGATGCCGCGCCCGCGGTATGCCGCGACTGCAGCATCGAAGTGGATCGTACGATGCGCACAGTTCGCGCACGTAAAAGCAATGTTGATCGAACCATCGAAGGGCTCTGAGCATGTCTCGCAAAACGGCGGCGCGATGCGGACGATCTTTGCTTCGCAACGATCGCATAGGTACTCGCCGGGGCGGACCTGTTTTCTGCAAATGGCGCATGTTGCCGGGTAAAGCAACGATACGGCTGCTTGGAGCAGTTTAGATTTTTGAAGCGCGATCATCTTTTAACCAAAGCCGCATACCCATCCATGTTACTGCGGCCAAACCGAGAGGTATGATTCCGACGAGTAAATTCTTGCCGAGCCAGGGTAAAGCGACCGTTTGTCGGCGTGAGAGCCAACTGAACGTGCCACTGGCGAAGATCCATCCCGCATGCAAGCCAATCGGCAGCCATAACGAACGAGTTAGCACGCGCGCATCAGCAAGAATACAGCCGATCAGAAACAGCGTCGCAAACGCCGCCAGCACCATCATCGGATCACCGAACCCGGCGAAAGCGTCGCTAATGGATTGCAACCCCGATGTCCATGTCACGATTCCAGGTTCGTGTTCGGATCCCTTCAAGAAATGCACAGCTGCGAAAAGTCCCGACACCGCAACCACTGAAAGGACCTTTCGACCACTTCGGAGCAAAATGCCCAGGACAATGCCGCGGAAGAACGTCTCTTCGATGAACGGAACACTGATCGCCGCAAGAAGCACCTTGCCAAAGCGCGACCAAACAAATACATGCCGAAACGAGTAAACATGCAGCGCGATTAGTAGAGCACCGCAAAGCAGCAGGGGAATGATCGAAAGGAGCAGTCCGGCGCCAACGTCGCGTCCAAAATGCGGATTAGGCGCGAGGCCCAGATCGGCCGGTCCTCGCACATTGGACAGGCACAAAAGCGGCCAAAGCAGCAGCACAGCAGCCACCAGGATGGCGCGGTGAAAGAACGTGTCGAAATCGTATTTCGCCAGAAATGGGAACACGCCGTGAGCCGCGAGCGCCTGAGCCGTCCAGAAAAGGATTGGAGCAAGCAGTGCTCCGACTACAACAATACCAATGAAATAGGCTCCTAATCTGGCTGCGTCTTTCAAGCCTGCTAATGTAAGGTGTTAGCGCGATGCGGAGTCAACACATATGGACCGAAAGAGACGGGCAGGGGACCAAGCGCGAAGTTCGCGCGACCCGGTTCGGCGGAAGATGGCGACTTCAGGCGAAAACGGCGGGCGACCTTGACTGGACCTATTACGAGCGCCCGTTGCTGGAAGATCTATTGGCTCTAAAGGATATCCTGGTGCGAAAATACCAGCGGCGGCGCGCTTCAAATGAAGATGTAACATCCGTAGAAAAGCTGATCGCGGATCAAATGGAAGGACAAAGGTAGAGCAAGCTGGTTCTCGCAAGACTAATCAGAATAAGTAGTTCGTTAAAACTAGCTTGAGCAATTTATTACTTGTTATTCAGAAATCTATTTTCGTCCTGAAATCGGACCTTTTGACGAGAAAACATGCCCAAAAAGATTCGGCTTGATCAGCTTCTTGTCGGGCGAGGATTGTTCCCAAGCCGCGAACAAGCTCGCCGCGCGATACTCGCAGGGGACATCAGCGTTGCAACCCGCGTTGCGGACAAGCCATCGGAGCTGCTCGACGAACAAACAGCAATCGCAGTGAAGCCGGCTCGGAAATATGTCGGCCGCGGCGCTCTGAAGCTCGAATCCGCCCTTGATTATTTTCATGTCGATCTGAACCGCAAGACTGCGCTGGATATTGGTGCTTCAACCGGTGGGTTTACCGATTGCATGCTGCAGCGCGGCGCCGAAAAGGTTTACGCAGTGGATGTTGGTTACGGCCAACTCGATTGGAAGCTCCGCAATGATCCGCGGGTGATCGTTCTGGAAAAAATCAATGCGCGATTCCTCACACGCGACCAGATTCAAGAGCTTGTTGATGTTTGCGTTATTGACGTTTCATTTATCTCGCTGACCCTGATTCTATCGAACGCGATCACCTTGCTAAAGCCAGCTGGTGTGATGCTCGCGCTTATCAAGCCGCAATTCGAGCTGCAACGCTCTGATGTCGGAAAAGGCGGTATCGTGCGCGATCCTCACTTGCACCAAAAGGCACAAGACAAGATCGTCGCATTTGTGAATGATCTGGGGCACGTTGTCGCTGGGATTGCGCCGTCGGCGATCAAAGGCACAGACGGGAATCAAGAATTCTTTGCATGCATACGAAAACGATTGGTTTAATAGCGCATACCGGAAAGCGCGGCGTCGCGGAGTTGATCAATTCAATCGCCGAAGAATTCGAGCGTTTTTCGATTTCCATCCTGTTCGAAAAGGAAACGGCGCGTGTTGCTGGAAAACAACGAGGCTATCCTGTGTCAGAGCTCGGAGCTATGACCGATCTGTTGGTGGTAGCTGGCGGCGATGGCTCAATCTTGCGTGTTATTGGTCAGCTCGGCGAGATGATCAAACCGATCTTCGGCATCAATGTTGGTTCGCTTGGCTTCCTGACTTGCGCGAGTTCGTCGAATTATCGCGAGGCGGTCGAATGCATTGCAAAAGATCGGATTAATTTCAGTCACCGTGCGCTGCTCGAAGCCAGAGTTACGCTGGGCGACAAAAGAACGAACAAAATGCTCGCGCTAAATGACGCGGTTTTGAGTCGCGGCGAGCTTTCCCGGCTAGTCATGTTGCGCACCAGGGTCAATGGCGAATCGCTCACGGAGTTCAACGCCGACGGATTAATTGTGGCGACGCCTACAGGATCTACCGCTTATTCATTGTCCGCCGGAGGACCCATTCTCGATCCTGAATCCGGCGTGTTCGTCATTACGCCGATTTGCCCGCACGTTCTCACAAACCGCTCGATCATTGTCGCAGATACATCAATGATCGAAATTGAAGCGAGTCATCCCGATTATCCAGTGTACCTGACGCTGGACGGCCGCAGACCCATTCATGTGGAGCGCGGATCAATCGTCACGGTCCGCAAAGCAAAGAAAACTCTTCCTCTGGCCTCATTGCCTGACGCTTCGTTCTTCAGTGTAGTCCGGCAAAAGCTGAAATGGAGCGGAAGCAACGTCTGATCGATGCGAGCCAATTCTTTTTCTTTGTGCGTTTTGTCGAGACCTGATAATCAGCATTGGTCATGAACCTTTTGAGCTTGCCGGATGGCCGCATCATCAACCTCGAACATCTCACTTATGCAGAACGCGCCGGCGAGTACCTGGCTTTGCATTTCGATAGCGGCGCTGAGGGGGGAATGGGTTCTGTCGTTAGGCTAAAGCAAGGCGAAGGTGCAAGGCGGGTTTGGGCATACCTGGCGGGCAGATGCACGGTGAAAATCGAGGCAGCCTAGTTTAAGGGCGGTCGTTGCCTAACGATTCAACCCGTGGAGGTCTTCGGAGCCTCACGGAAATGACAGGTCACTTCCCGCCGTCGGCAGTAATTATTCCATCGCGGGAACAACTGAGTCCTTCTGTCTTGAGCTCGACGAATTTCATCTTCTTGTCGTCAATCTTCCATGCGCTCACGGCTGGAAGAATTTTAGTGCCATCTTTATTCTTGAGGACCCCAATCGCAGTGCCCGGGACGTCGTGACCATTTAACTGACACGAACCGACAAATGCGGGCGACTCTTTTGAGTGCTTCGGAAATTTCAGCACGTCTCGCACGGTATCGGTGTCTTCGAGAACGGCGTACTCCTCTCCACAGATTTGCCAGGATATTACCGATAAGCGATCTGAGATTTCTGAAGCCCCAAGATCCTTAAGCTGAATATCCTTGTGCTTCTCTTCAAGAACTGCGACGGGCTCATTCGACATCTTGCGTCCGAGAAGCGCTTTTCGAACATCCGTTCCACAGCGAACGGAATCAAAACCGTCTGCATCACAAACGCTGCTGCTGCAAAAGAGCGTAAGGACCGCCATGGCGATCACAACATTTCGTTTGGTTTCTATTCTTGATTTGGTTCTGCGATTCATTGAAGGCAGTCTGAACCAAAATATTTGCAGCTTGGCAATAGCGGAACGCCGCCGCAGGTTTGAAATCTCCTCGAGCATAACGTCTCCGTTTATGTCGATTCGTCATTGACAAGGACGATGGTTTTAGACAGAAACCCTACGTCAGATAATCCCGTGGGAACATGGAAAAACAGCGCGGAAAAACAGCGCGGAAAAACAGCGCGGAAAAACAGCGCGGAAAAACAGCGCGGAAAAACAGCGCGGAAAAACAGCGGGCGGAAAGAGGCGCGCGAAGGACGAAAGAAAGCTGACTTAATCAAACGAGCGCAGCGTGCAGTGAAAACTTTGCAGAAATTGGCGAAAAGACGTCGCGAACTCGGGAAGCAGCTTACGGCTTTGTGGACGAAAGGATCGGATTCTTTGCGAAACAGGTAGTGCACGGAATCGGCGGTTCCGGTGCAAACTCCGTAATTTATCCGGAGCGATGTTTATCACGCGTCTGCTTGTTGCAGTATCAGGCGGGACCAGATAGCTAGCGTCACATTCAGTCAATCTCTTGCGTGTTA
>DATDFM010000236.1:0-23154 GCA_036522635.1 Candidatus Udaeobacter sp.
CCGCTTCGAACACCGTCGCGTCCGGCGAAACGGAGTAAATCTCTCTGCTTTTCTGATTCAGAACTGCGCCGATCGTGCCGCTGACATCCATATCGCTCAAAGACAAAGCCTTCAAGAACATAGGGCAATCCAGGCAAGAGAAGCAAAACAATTCTCGGGCGACTTAGAAGTCGATCTGACAGTCAATTAGTGTCACGCCGCATATCTGCGCGGAGCGAGTTTGGGCGGTCGTTTCCCATTCACGACCGCGCCGGATACAGGGATATACGAAAGTTCCTGGCGATCCGCAGCACAACGCAACATCAATCCGCCTCGACTCATGTCCCCGCGGCCGACGAAGTCCGCGGGAAATCGCAATCGCTTGTCAAAATTGGCCAGCAACACGTCGACGTACTTGCCCGTGGCGATGCTGCCGAGAAGAACCACGTCGCTTTCGGGCGGCAATTCCGCTGCCAGATGTCGAGCGTCGCGTTCGATGGGCATTCGGTAGCGCGGGTCGTCCTGATGAATGTCGACCTCCGCAAATTCGCGCAGGTCATCAAGATGAATCCGCGTTCGCGCATCGATTAATCCGCGTGTCGGCGTGATTACAAGCACACCTGAGGTTCCCCGCGCCGGCCGCGCAAACACATTTGCATAGGCGATTTTTCCACGAAAATACAGACCGCTCAGAAACGTGAACACGTCAGCGATTGGCGCGCCACGTTTCCCGCGCAATTTTCGGGCAAGCGGAAAGCGCGCCTGATCGCGCAAAATCATTCGTGCTCGTTCACCCCCGGCGTAAGCGGGCGAGAGAAGGAAAATCCGATGGCGGATTGCGCTTTCCATTTCAGCACGAGCGCTAGACCTGAGCCGAACCTTTTCGTTGCTCATTAGGTTCCGAAGAATGCAGACGTCCCGATCGACACAAGAAAGCGTTCACCGTTCCCCCGAATAAAATGAAGAGGGAGACAATTGTAAGCTCCCACATTGGGAGTGTGTAACGAGGCTGGAATACCGCTAGAAGGCAATTTGCGAGCATCATCAATATCGCGATCACGATCAATGCAATCGCAAATGAGGCAACCCCTGCGACGTCTAACTTGCGGATCTTCGCGATTACAACAAAGGCAGCAAGCAGGACAATCCAAATGAACAAGAAGTCACGGTAACTCACGTTCTTCGGATGACGGAAATAGGAATGCTTTTTGAAAATCGCGAATATCTGGTCTGCGTTCTTATCGCGGAATGTGGTTAAGGATGAGTATTGAGGCATTGCATCACGATGCAAAAAGTAAAATCTTGTCGTTACAAAGAGGAAAGCTACGACTTCAGGAATTCTAATTCGTTGAGACCTTTCGAAATCGGTGGCGACTGCTCCGAGGAAAGGTTTGGAAGGCGGCCAAACAAACGCGGCGATCATTCCATTGAGCGCGTGATAGAATCTTTGTTGCTGACCAAGATCCCCTTTGAATGATGCGCGGACTCTGTTCTTAAAAGCACTTGAGTCCCAACTGCCAGCCCTGCCAGTGAACTCATTTCGCAGTATGGAAATCAGGTCTCTAACGTCTGCGGAGTTTGCATTTTTACTGGCCTCGTCAATCAACTGATCCCGCTGTTCAACAGGCAACGCGGCAAGGAATTTAAGCCTATCAACAAATGCGAAGCCGGCTACGGAATGGTATGGGATTTTGGCGGCATAACACAAAATACCTCTTGTTGCGTTCGCGAGCACGATTGATGAAATGCCGATAGCGATAGCAACCATCGCTTTTTGGAAGGCTCGTTTAGAGCGTAATCGATTCCACCGGGCACGTGATTGGTATCCAGGGAACCTGACTGCGGATAAGCGGTATAACGCCAACAGAACAAACGTCAGTGGCAAGAGTCCCGCGAGGACGGCGTTGATCTGCCGCGTCAGCGCGCATCCCCACAAAAGAATGCCAACAAGAAAGCACTCCTTTTTGGGAACGTTCCCCGAATACCGAATGACTCTCAGTCCGGTTGCACCGACGAGAACGATGAGAATCATGCTGAGTGTTTCACCCCCGACACAATGCGCAAGCGTATATAGAAGCGGATTGGCCGCCCAAGCGACGGCGAGGATAAGACGAACCCAAAATGTTCCCGTAGCTAGGGTGATTAGATAGAACCCCGCAAAGCAGAGCGCGGCATGTTGTACAACGAGCAATAGAAATACGCCCGAATCGGTTAAAACGGGATGAACAAAAAATTGAAGGTCCGGTAAAGTATGTCCCGCTCTAACCGAATCGATAGCGTACCCGAGATAAAGTGGAATCCTTGCGCCGAAACAATAGAGCGGTCCGTATTGTAGGATGGTTTCGGCTCCCGGCGGCCGTGTTACCTGCAAATACGCGTCAACGTCCCTCCAAAGCGGCGGGATTACAGCTAACATCCAGATTGAGGGGATCAGTAGGACCGCCAGGAGAACAAATGGTGCGCTTAGCTTTAGCAGACCTGCTGCGTCGATCCGTCGCAAATGGAGCGCTCTCGTGTTCGACGATGTCATGAAAAAGGCCAGCGCACTGCCGCTCTTAATAGGACCTTCACACATTAAAATCGAGCCCTGGCAAACGTGCGAGGTTGTGATCTAGCTTCGATGTAGGGCGGAACCCGACATTCCCGGCTTGCTTTTTAAGTGGAGAATGGAAAATAATCCGGCGTGCTTTCGGTCTGGCCATTCAAATCTCATAACGGTAACCATCGCAACGGCCACAATGGCAACGGCTATCACCGTAACGGCCATAATGGCAACCGGGCTGACGATAACGGTGACACTGGTGATCCATATCCCGATTTCCTATGTGTTGGAGCACAAAAAGCGGGAACGTCGTGGCTTTATCGGCAGCTCGAGTCGCATCCCGATTTCTGGATGCCGCCGGTGAAAGAATTGCATTACCTGGATCAGTTAAGCAGAACCAAAGGGATTCATGGTCCGCGCTGCGGGGATAATCGCGATGCCTCCTTTATGGAGAGTATGCAAGACCTGAGCGGCCGATTTTATCTGGATCTGGAAAGCTATGGCCGGCTATTCCGACACAAAGGAGAGTCCCTCTCTGGCGACATCTCACCGGCTTACTCGACGTTAAATGACGAAATCATAGAACGCGTTGTTGATCAGTTCCCCAACTTAAAGGTGGTATTTCTTGCTCGCGACCCTGTTGAAAGAGCCTGGTCGCAATTATCCATGGGTATGCGGCTCGGAATGATCAAAGATTTTGATTCAACAGATCCTGAGAAAGTCGTTTGCAATTTGCTGAACCCGGGTGTGCTGGTCCGGTCGCATCCCACTAAAATTGTCGCGCGCTGGAAGCGTTATGTTCGTCCGGAAAACTTTCGGATCTATTTCTTCGACGATCTCGAGGAAAATCCTGCTGAACTCCGTCGATCAATTCTCGGTTTTCTGGGAGGCGATCCGGACAAGCCAAGTGGCGGGCTAAAACCGAACGAGAACAGCGATGCAGGCCGGGACAAGCTCCGGCTCACCGGCAGAGTGCGCGACCGTATGGCTCAATTTTTCGAACATGAACTCAAAGCATGTGCATTAAAACTTGGTGGGCGCGCCAAAAACTGGCCGACACGGTACGGTTTTTCAATGCTCCTATTCTTCTGGGACTTGCTCGACGACAGCATCGATCTCCTCTTCTGGTGCGATTGGATTTGCTGAGGTTCGCCACGCGTTGCTTTTGTGAAGCCAAAGGAAAAATAATGATATGAGATGGACTTGGCCGTTAAATGCCCGCGCCAGCAACGGCCAACGCAAAAAAAGAAACGGCTCCGATGCCAACCGTGCCCGCCCGGATTTCATGTGTATCGGAGTCCACAAAGGGGGAACGACCTGGCTTTACCAGCAACTCGACGCCCATCCCGATTTCTGGATGCCTCCTTTAAAGGAGCTGCATTACCTTGATCAGTTGAGCAGAGTCCAACGCTCATCTTCTCCGCGTTGTAGAGATGAGCGCGATCGTTGTTTTCTCGAGGGTATAAACCGTCTCAGTGCCAAACCGTGTCTGGACCTCGAGCATTATGCGCAACTATTTGAGCCCAAGGGACCGCTGCTTTCCGGTGATATTTCGCCAAACTATTCGACACTGAGTAGCGAAGTCATTCGCCATGTCGTCAGATATTTTCCGGATTTAAAGGTGGTTTTCCTGGCGCGTGATCCCGTGGAGCGAGTGTGGTCGCACCTGTCCATGGAAGTGCATTACCATCAGATCGAAGCGTTCGATGTAACCGACGTCGACGAAGTTAATCGAAATTTGCTGCGACGAGGACTGCTCTTGCGTTCGTACCCGAGCACGATCGTCGCCCGATGGAAACGTTATGTTCATCCGGAGCGGTTTCGCATCTATTTCTTTGATGATCTGCAAAGAAATCCGACCGAACTGCGGCGTTGCATTCTCGATTTTTTGGGTGCCGATCCGGACAAAACGGACAAGGGCGTGTCGGCCGAGTACAACAGTTGGGCCAGGATGGGAAGGCTTCCGCTTACCGATAAAGTTCGGTCGCATCTAGCTCGGTTCTTTAAGAAAGAATTGAAGACCTGCGCAGTTCGCCTTGGCGGCGCAGCTAGAGATTGGCCGGCGAAATACGGCTTTTTACTGATTCTATTTGTCTGGGACCTGCTCGACGACAGCATCGATCTCCTCTTCTGGTGGGACTGTATCAGTTAAGAACTTGGAGCGATGGAGCAGTGGAGTAGCGGAGTAATAGCCTTATCAATACTCCATTACTCCATTTGCTGCTATCCTCCGGTCAGCCGTGCTTCCGCCAGATCCAGGTCCCGCTGAATTCGACGCAACGCATCATCGTTGATCACTCGGTCATTTCGCAGACGGATGATGGTTTTCCGTTCGATGCGCAACGCTTGATGTTGCAAACGCTGATATTGCGGCGTGGCGATTTCACCCCGGCAATCATCAGGATTTTGAGCGCAAAGTTCCAATTGTTGTATTCGCTCGTCGTATTCCGCGTGCAAACGATTTGCCGCGTCCCCTGAAAATTTTCCATTTGCGCCTGCTTCGTCGATCCATTTGAGCGCTGCCTTGTTTGCTTCCAGGCGCGCCAGGCGCTCCTCTTCATCGGTCTCCGCATCGCGCGGAACGTTCAGCTTCCGAATCAATACCGGAAGCGTCAGACCCTGCAACACAAGTGTGACCAGGATCACTGAAAAGGCGACAAACAAGATGTAATCGCGCCCGGGAAAGGCCTGCCCGGTCGGCAAGGCCAATGGCAACGCAAACGCCGCGGCGAGTGACACCACACCGCGCATTCCGGACCATCCGAGAATAGCAACTTCTTGCCAGGACACAGTTGCGTCACGCAGGGGTCCTTCGCTTCTGAGCAGACGAGACAGATAGGTTCCGGGTATCACCCACACGAAACGGATCAAAATTACTGCCGCACAGATGGCAATCGCACTCATGAACACGCCGGTGAGCGATTCGCGATTCCACGCGTGCAAAATTTGGGGAAGCTGCAGACCGATTTCGATAAAAACGAAACCGTTCAGGAGGAAGGTGATCGTTTCCCAAAACGCATAAGCTTGGAGACGCGTCCGCGCGGTGATCATCAGCGGCGAATGCCAACCAAGAAAAATCCCAACGGCGACCGTCGCCAAAACGCCAGACGCATGCACTTGCTCCGCGGGGAGATAGGCAATGAATGGGGTGAGCAGAGAAAAGGTGATTTGAATTGGTGGGTTATCCAGATGGCTCTGCACCCAGCGCATCGCGACACCAACAAGCAATCCAATTCCGATGCCGCCCACTGCCGCCCACACAAATCGCCCCGCCGCGTGTGCAGGGGAGAAACTGCCGGTAACGAGCGCGGCGATGGCAAACTGCAGCGCAACCAGCGCGGTCGCATCATTCACCAGACTCTCGCCCTCAAGGATCACCTGTATGCGATGAGGAACGCCGAGCCGCCGAATGATCGCCGTTGCCGCAACCGCGTCTGGCGGAGAGACAATTGCGCCGAGCGCAAAAGCAGCGGCCCACGGAAGCGCTGGAACGATGGAATGCGCGATCCAGGCAACCGCCAGCATTGTTACGAGTACGAGTCCGATGGCGAGCAGAAGTATCGGTCGCAGATTTCGTCGGAAATCGCGCCACGACGTAAATAATGCGGCAGGGTAAATAAGCGCCGGAAGAACGAAGTAGAACACTATCTCCGGATCCAGATTCACCGCTGGCAACCGCGGAACGAAACTCAGAGCCAGTCCGCCAACGACTAGCACGATTGGATACGGCAATGCGATTTTGTGTGCGATCACGGCCAGAACCGCGACCGCCGCCAACAAAAGCACAATGATTTCCGCCTGATGCATGAGTCAGCGCCAAGTTGCTGTAGCCGGGGGCGCCGACCCCGGCTCGCAAAAAATTCGTCTCATCTACCGCGGTCAACGCCCGCGGCCGCAGCTTTGGCCCGCGCCCGATTTGCCTGGAGCTCCCCGAGATGTTTTTCGGACCAACGACAAAGTCCTTGCAGTGGCTCGATTAATGTCCGCCCCAGTCTGGTAAGGGAATATTCCACTTTAGGCGGCACAACCGGATGTACCATGCGCTGGACGAGGCCATCGCGTTCGAGGCTGCGCAACGTCTGGGTGAGCATTTTCTGAGAGATCCCGCCGATCTCACGCTGAAGCGCGGCGTAACGCATCGTGCCGCCGGAAAGAATTTGGATAGTTAGCGCTGTCCATTTGTCAGCAATTCGGTCGAGCACCAGCCGGGACGGACAACGGGGATCGAGGACAGAGGGAGCGGAAGAAGTTTTTGGCATGATTGCTGTATAGAGCAATTTGGCTATAGGCACAACTGGGAATGTTACACTCCTAAAAGTTCGTATGGTTGTGAATCGAGGGTAGTTGACGTGTGGTTATGACGTTCGAAATTAAACCATGAGCATTACAGCTCCTGAAAAAACCACCCTCGATAAAGTCGACTTTTTATTTAATGACACCGATCTCGACGCTTCACAGCCAATTCGCAGCGGAACACAACGGGATGACTCCGAGCTACTGGACGCCTATTCGCGCACAGTCGTAAGCGCGGTCGCGCGCGTCGCGCCAGCGGTAGTGAACATTGATGTGAAGCAGCGCGTTAGCGCACGACGCGGAGAACGCGAAGTCAGTGGAAACGGCTCCGGGTTCGTAATCACGCCCGATGGATTCATTCTGACAAACAGTCACGTCATTCATGATGCTAGAGCAATCACCGTCAACCTGCCGGACGGCCGCGAGTATCCCGCCCAATTGACAGGCGATGACCCGGATACCGATCTCGCAGTCATTCGTATCGATGCGCCACAGCTGCAACATGTGCGCCTCGCAGATTCCGAACACTTGCGAGTAGGTCAACTGGTGATCGCGATTGGAAACCCGCTCGGGTTTGAAGCCAGCGTCACTGCCGGGGTCGTCAGCGCCGTGGGTCGTTCGATGCATGCGCAATCCGGTCGGCTGATCGACAACATCATTCAAACCGATGCCGCGCTAAATCCCGGTAATTCCGGCGGGCCGTTGGTCAATTCAGCCGGTGAAGTCGTGGGCGTGAACACGGCGATGATCCGACCCGCGCAGGGTATCTGTTTCGCCATCGGCAGCAATACAGCGAAGTTTGTGGCCGGCTGGCTTATCAAAGACGGAAAAATCCGGCGCAGTTATATCGGCGTCGCCGGTCAAAACGTGCCTATTCACCGCCGGATCGTCCGGTTTTACGGTCTGACGCTTGAGACCGGCGTGCTGGTTGCCTCAGTCGAAAAGAACAGCCCAGCAGAACGAGCAGGTTTGCGCGCGGGCGATCTGATCATCGCGTTTAATAATCAGCCCATCGGGAGTGTACATCATTTGCACAAAGTATTAGTCGGCGAACAAATCAACGTGACCTCCAGCCTCACGATCATTCGGCACACCGAGAAATTGGAGGTACCAATCCTGCCGGCGGAATCACGGGCACAAAAGTAGCGCGAGCCTCCGGCTTGCGATTTGCCGTCCAACCGTGACGGTTAGGCTACTTTTTCATGAAAATTCTCGTCATTGGCAGCGGCGGCCGCGAACACGCGCTTACGTGGAAGCTGCGGCAATCGTCGCATGCGGATCGGATTTTTTGCGCGCCGGGAAATGGCGGGACCGACGGAATTGCCGAAAACATTGCGATTCCGGTCACCGATTTGAAAGGTCTCGTTAGGTTCGCAAAAGATAACTGTGTGGCTCTGACAATCGTCGGCCCGGATGATCCCCTCGCCGCCGGGATCGTCGATCTGTTCACTAGTGAAAAATTGCGCGCATTCGGTCCGGACAAATCGGCAGCGCGAATCGAGTCGTCAAAAATCTTCGCAAAAGAATTAATGCGGACACAGAAAATTCCTACCGCTGAAGCACGCACATTTTCGAACAGCAGCGACGCGCTTCATTACTGCGAGCGGTTGAATTTTCCAATTGTCATCAAGGCTGATGGTCTCGCACTGGGTAAGGGTGTTGTGATCGCCGCCGACGTTGCCACGGCCCGATCAACGATCGACAGCATGATGAATCAAGCCCGCTTTGGCGATGCTGGCAGGCGGATTGTCATTGAGGAATTCTTGCGCGGCACAGAATGCTCGCTGCATGCACTGCTGGACGGAAAAAACTACCTTCTGCTGGAATCGGCGCGCGATCACAAACGGGCCTTCGACGGCGATCAAGGACCGAACACAGGCGGAATGGGCGCCTTCAGTCCCGCCAACAATTGGAACAGCGAATTGCAATCACGATTCATTACCGAAATCATGAAGCCTGTCCTGACGGGTCTCGTTCAGGAAGGGGTCACGTTTCGCGGACTTCTCTATCCAGGCTTGATCATTACCAGCGAAGGGCCGCAGGTGCTGGAGTTCAATTGCCGTTTTGGCGATCCGGAGACGCAGGTGCTTTTACCTCGAATGAAATCAGACCTGTTGCCGCTGTTGGAAGCGGCGATCGACGGGAAAATCGAGCAATGCACGATCCAGTGGGACACGCGCCCGGCGGTCACAGTTGTGCTCGCCTCTGGTGGATATCCTGACAAGTACGAGACCGGAAAATCAATCTCAGGTCTTGAACAGGCAGCCAAGCTCGAGGATGTGCAAATTTTCCATGCCGGAACTAAACGCAACGGCAGCGAAGTAGAAACTGCCGGGGGCCGGGTGCTCGCCGTGACTGCACTCGGATCAACTGTTGAAGCAGCCCGGTTGCGCGCATACGAGGCTGTGTCGCAAATTCATTTCGAGAACTGCCATTACCGGCGCGACATTGCTCTGGATGCTGTTACGGCTAACGTCACCGAATTAATGTGATGTATCGATTTTTCCTGGCGGCATTTGCCATCTCGATTTTCGTCGCGACTCTGGGCGCCCAATCGCCAGCGCCAACGTCCGCGCCGCAGACTGCACCGAAATCTACCGCACAGCCCATGGGTAGCCCCACGGTTGAAGAGCTCGTCGACTCGCTAGGACCGGCCGATCTGCAAGCCTTTATTACTTTGCTGAAGGCCAATTTCACCGCCCCGGACGCGATCACGGATACCGAGTTGAATCGCGCCACCGTTCAAGGTTTGCTGGTGCGATTACCGCGTGGGATCACGCTTTTGGCTAGCAAAGAAAATATTCCGGCCGCAGCCCCAAGCGCGTTCTACAGCGAAGTGATCGGCGGACGAACCGGTTATGTACGATTGGGGACATTGAACAGCGCAAACCTCCAAGCACTGGATAAGGCTCTGAGCGGTTTCGCTGCAAAAAAGGTGAACGATCTCATTGTGGATCTGCGCGCCAGCTCCGCATCGAATGATTTGTCGTTGGGCGCAGAATTCGCCAAGCGGTTTTCTCCGAAAGGCAAACCGATTTTTACGGTTCGCAAACCAACTGGCCACCAAGACCGGGTATTTAGTTCCGATCGTGAGCCGGTATTTCGCGGACTGGTCATGGTACTCGCTGATAGCGACACCAGTGGCGTTGCCGAAGCGATTGCGGCTGCATTGCGCTTCTACAACAAGGCACTGGTTATCGGGCAACCAACTGCCGGGCGCGCCGCGGAATATTCAGACTTGCCGTTGCCCAATGGCAAAGCTCTGCGGCTCGCCGTGGCCGAAATGATTTCTCCCGAAGGTCGCTCACTGTTTACGGAAGGCGTGAAACCGGATTTGCCGGTCGATATGTCGTTGTCGGAAAAGCGACAGATTTTTCAGTCAAGCAGCGAAAAAGGAATGGGACCGTTCATTTACGAGAGTGGGCGTCCGCACATGAGTGAAGCTGCTCTATTAGCTGGAACAAATCCCGAATTGGAGGCCGTTGAGGCGGCGCAGCAGCGCCGAGGCCGTGCGCCGGAAAAGGCGCCGCCGCACGATCCAGTTCTACAGCGTGCCCTGGACGTAGTGACCTCGCTGGAAGTTTACCAAAAACATTAAGAGCCGTTCGCGTTTCTTGAGAGTATTGGAAGCGCGTTTTTCACCCGCCGCCCCTTAAGGAATTTGGGTTTATACAGTTGACGAGATTGTTCAATTTTGTCCAGAATCAGCGTCGTGACGCCGTTAGAGGAACGTATCGGCTATAAGTTTCGTAACTCGCTTTTGTTGGCCGAAGCGCTGACCCACCCAAGTTTGGGACACGAAGCACAACGTTATCACTTTGATTATCAGCGCCTGGAATTTCTCGGAGATGCGGTGCTTCAACTCGTCATCACTGAATATTTGTTCAGCTATTTCCAAGTCGAAGCGGAGGGCCAACTGACGAAATTGCGCTCAAGACTGGTTTCGCGCGATGCATTGAAGACGCATGCGGCTGCTCTCGATCTTGGCCGGTACATTTTGATGGGGCGCGGGGAAGAAGCCAGCGGCGGGCGCGACCGCACCTCTACATTGGCCGACGCATTCGAGGCGCTCATCGGCGCGCTTTACCTGGATGGGGGTCTCGACGTCGCCAAAAATTTCATTCTGACACAGACTCGCGCCGATCTTGCGAAGTTGGCGGAAGAGCCGGTGGATTTTAATCCGAAGGGCGACCTTCAGGAACTATTGCAAAGCATTTCGCCGCACAGCCCAGTTTACGAACTGGTTTCACAGAGCGGCCCCGAGCACGAAAAGACCTTTGTCTCACAAGTTGTTTGGGAAGGAATTGTTCTTGGCCGCGGCACCGGCCGCAGCAAGAAGCAAGCGGAAACGGCCGCTGCGCTCGAAGCTTTGCAATTGAAGCATTGGGAAAAAAAGCCGGAAGCAGCGACGTAAGACCGTTAACCGAACGCCGGCGCGCCCGGCGGCCGCGCCCTACCAGCTCAAGCGGGATGCCTGAGTGCGTCAAGAACGTCTCCAGATTTCGAGGTCCATCGGAAATGTTGCTTGATCGATTCTGTGACGAATTGTTTAGCACGCTGGATGGCTTGTTCTAACGACAAACCAGACGCCAGGCCGGCGGTGATCGCTGCCGAATACGTGCAGCCCGTGCCATGTGTTTCCACACCGCTCACAAACGGCGCCCAAAACTCTTTCAATTCACCGTTGTGAAAAAGTAAATCGATGGCCTTGTCGCCCCGCAGGTGGCCACCTTTCAGCAGGATGGAGACGCGATATTTTTTCGCCAGAGCTTTTGCAGCCCTCTGCATTTGCTTGCGGTCCTTAATTGCAATGTCGAGCAAAGCAGCCGCTTCATCGAGATTAGGCGTGATTAGCGTCGCGAGGGGAAACAGTTTGTTCTCAAAAGTTTCGACAGCTTCGGACGCGAGGAGTTTATCGCCGCTCGTCGCAATCATTACGGGGTCGACCACGACTGGAATGGCCCGCGGTTCTTTCTTTTTGGTCTCTTGAATCACCTGGGCAACAGCAGAAACAATGTCCGCAGAGCAAAGCAGGCCTGTTTTGATCGCGCCGACTCGAAAGTTATTCAACAGCACCTCGACTTGCTCACGAACCATTCTCGCCGTTACCGGTTCAATCCGCGAAACTTTCCGCGGAACTTCCGCAACAACGCAGGTGACAGCGCTCAATCCATAAACGCCAAGAGCAGTAAAAGTTTTCAGGTCGGCTTGAACGCCCGCACCTGCACTGCAATCCGAACCAGCAATAGTGAGTGCGACCGGAACTGTAGCGGCGCTCTCTGAGCGCCGACTGCGTTGCTTAGCCATTGGATCCGACGATCAGGGACCGCCGCCACAAACTATGCGCCGTTTCCGTCGTTCCCGATCGCTTCAACCGGACACCCTTCCATGGCTTCCTTGCAGAGACCTTCTTCGTCGGGCGTCTCCGGCTGCTTGTAAACGTACGAGTGGCCGCCATCATCGTTCCGTTTAAAGTTTGCGGGAGCCGTCTCGCGGCACAAATCACAGTCGATGCACTGATCATCGACGTAAAATTTGCCCGGTACGTTCTCTGGGTATTTGTTCGCTGCGTCGGCCATGTTTCCCTGAAGGTGAAGTGGAATGTTAGGAAGAAAGGTTTCTAACGCAATAATTTGGCTGTTGATTGATGTAGACGCAACCGCAACGCTCACTGGGCACGTATCTCCTCAAACGTAAACGGGTTGACGTAGTCAGCGACATCCCCTCAATCTCTCTTCATGAAACCGGATGCTGCCAAAAGCCTGCGCGCGTTCGCAGCCGAGTTGGTCATCTACACGGTCCTTGTCACGGGTTATTTCTTTCTAGTCCTCCATGTTTTAGGGAATTGGCTGTATCGCCTCGAAACTCAGCATCGAGTTCTTTATGCGGTTGTGGCCCTCTTGCTTATAGCCGGTCAGGCCGTCGTTCTGGATTCGGTAACCAGCCTGTTGTTTCGGCTTCTGCGTCGCCGTTGGAGATAATTTATGTTTTTTCCGATCTCCAACACGCACATCAACCCGCTGTATCTGGTCGTTGTCGGCTTTCTGATTGGGATTCTGGGTGGGTTTTTTGGCGTCGGTGGAAGTTTCATTGCAGGTCCGGCGCTGCGGCTGATGGGAGTGGATTGGAATTACGCAGTCGGAACGGATCTGGCGCACATCGTGGGTAAGTCGATCGTCGCAGCGAGAAAACATCGCACGCTGGGAAATGTTGATCTGAAGCTCGGAATGATCATGGCGCTGGGCACCATCGCGGGCGCCGAAGGCGGCGCGCAGCTGATCCAGGCGCTCAAGCGCTCAGGCAACGTGAACAGCGTCGTCAGCTGGGTCGCTATTATTGTGTATGTCAGCATCTCCGCTTTCATGCTCTGGGAGAGCCATACAACGCTGAAGCTACAAAAACGCCCATCGCGGCGAGCCGTCTCGGATACAAAGACTACAGTATCAAAGGCCGATCACTCTGCATTTGGGGCAGTGACGAAAAAGATCCAAGGAATTAGAATTTGGCCGATGGTCAGCCTTCCCACGTCGGGAATAAAAGAGATCTCTCTCTGGATTATCCTCATGGTCGCAGTTGTCGGTGGATTTTTCAGCGGGTTTCTGGGCGGCGGCGCGGGTTACATCCGAATGCCGTCGTTGGTTTATATCCTTGGAATTCCTACCCACCTCGCCGTGGGAACGGATCTTTTTGAAATCGTGATCTCAGCCAGCTATGGAACGTTTACTCACGCCATCAAAGGGAACGTCGACATTCTGATCGCGCTGGTCATGCACACCGGCGCTGTAATCGGGGCACAGATAGGCGTGGTCGCTACGCAATATTTCGCCGGTCCGAAAATCCGTCTCGCCTTTGTGCCGCTGCCGTTGATCGGCGCGGCGATCGTTATCTACACGCTCGTAACCGGCCACAAGTTTTAGCCATGAAAATCTTGATTTGCAGTGATGGCACGTCTTCAGCTCAAAATGCGATCGATCTTGGCGGATTGTTGGCCAGTCCACTTAAAGCCGAGACGACGCTTTTGGGAATCGCGGAAAAATCGGGAGACGAGCAGCCCCTGCGGGAAGCACTTCACAAGCAGGCGCAATCGCTCGGGCAACGCGGCGTATCGCCGGAGATCGTCGTGCAGTTTGGTGAACCGGTCTTGCAAATCGTCCAACAAACGTCGCACACCAAGTACGATCTGGTCATTATCGGCGCGCGCTGGACCGGCGCGGTGGGACATTACTGGCGATCAAAGAGAACTTACGAAGTCATTAAGGCCATTCAGCCTCCCGTGCTGGTGGCGATCGATGAACGCAAAGAATTGAGGCGGTTCCTTGTATGCACTGGTGGAAAAGAATTCATCGAGCAAGCGGTGCAATTTACCGGGAACCTGGCCGCAGCAGTTGGTGCATCCGTAACGTTATTACATGTAATGGCTGAACCGCCCGCGATGTACGCGGATCTCGTACGAATGGAAGAGAACGTTGATGAGTTACTGCAATCCTATTCCGAGCTCGGGACCAATTTGCGACGGCAAAAACGAGACCTGGATCGACGGGGCGTCTCTGCTGAAGTGCATCTCAGGCATGGCATCGTCATCGATCAGGTGTTCGAGGAAGTTCGAGCCGGCAATTACGATTTGATTGTGACCGGCACGTCGCAAGCGCGCGGCTTGCTTCGACACTACATAATGGGCGATTTGACGCGAGACATCTTAAACCGCGCGAATGTGCCTGTTCTTGTCGCCCGCGCAGGGTCGCCAAAGCCAGCTCGAACTCTCTGGAAAGCCGTCAAAGGCTTATTCAATAAGCCATAGTACAGCTAGGATGGTTGCGGGAAACAGTTGTAGTAGCTGTGTGTTAGGTTTCTGGGTGCACGCACCTCAACAACCAATCCCGCGCGGATCCAGAGTGCGGCGTTGGCTCGGGCATCTGTTCCGTGAATGGACGATTGAAAGCTGGCGGCCAATCGCCCCAGCCTTTGCCAAACCAGAGCCATACAAATGGAGCAATACGCAGCTGACTCTCGCATGGCTGGGACACTCCACTGTGCTCATGAATTTTTTCGGCGTCACAATTCTCACGGACCCTGTTCTCTTTTCACGCGTCGGAATTCGCCTGCCAGGTCTCACGATTGGCCCGAAACGACTGACTGCGCCCGCGCTGCGGTTTCGTAATCTGCCGCACATTGACTTAATCCTTCTGTCGCACGCGCACTTTGATCATTTCGATTTGCGAACACTCAGTTGTTTTGATGAAACAACGCGCGTGATCACTGCGCGCGCTACCGGCGATTTATTGAAGGGAACCCGTCTTTCGAACATTACAGAACTTGATTGGGGTGAAAGCAGAAAGTTAACCGCTGCTGTCGGCGACATCGAGGTTACCGCTTTCGCGGTCAAACACTGGGGTGCACGCACGCAGCATGACACTCATCGCGGGTACAATGGATACTTAATCGAACGAGGAGACCGCCGAATTATTTTCGCCGGCGACACCGCGATGACGGAGAACTTCAGCGCGCTGCGGCGACACGGACCAATCGACGTCGCAATCATGCCGATCAGCGCATACAATCCCTGGATCCAATCGCACGGCACCCCCGAACAGGCCGTCCAGATGGCCAATGCCGCAGGTGCTCGTTTTATTGTACCCGTGCATCACCAGACGTTCCGTCTCAGCTTTGAGCCCTTCCGCGAACCGATCGAGCGTTTTGAAGCCGCCCTAAACGAAACTCCTGAGCGCATTGCGCTGCGTGAGATCGGCGAGACATTCGTGTTGCCGTGACGCAGACAATCGTGTCTGCGAGGTTCGGAGTTCCGCGTTCACGCGGCTTGCAGAGCGCACGCCATCGTCGCCGCCTAAAGGCGGAACTCCAAACTCGCACGCAGATTGTCGTCTTCACTCGCTTGCTCGTGCCGCCGCCGGATGCAATGTTTTGCCCGCTTCCCGCCGACGTAGCTCAGCTGGTAGAGCAACGGTTTCGTAAACCGTAGGTCACGGGTTCGAATCCCGTCGTCGGCTTTTACAACAACAATCCCCACGAAAGCAGCGCGGACGCATCGCGCCATACCCGCCCGGAGTTGTCGCCCAGCACAACAACAATTACATCTTTGCCGGGACGCGTACCGCTTGCGATCAGGCATTTGCCTGCACCGTCGGTGTAACCAGTTTTCATGCCGTTACAGTAAGGGAGCCGGCGCAGAAGTTTATTCGTGTTTTCAAGCTCGCGGGTGCGACCGTTCGCGTAACGAAATACAAGCTGGGGAAGACAGACAATGGACCGGATGGTCGGGTTTGCGTAGGCAGCCCGTGCAATGATCGCCAGATCTCGAGCGCTTGAATATTGTCCCGGGAGCGGCAGACCATTTGGATTTAGAAAGTGCGAATGTACAGCTCCAAGTTGCACTGCACGTCGATTCATCAGCTGTGCAAAGGCGTCGATACTCCCGGCATTATCGCGCGCCAGGCAGCGTGCCACGTCATTGGGACTTTTCACCAGCAAGGCTCGTAAAAGGTCCATCCGTTGGTAAGTTTCGCCGGATTTGATTCCCAGCTTCACCGGGTCGCACATTCCATCGGTCGATTGCACCGTCACCGGCCGATCGAGAAAACCGGTTTCTGCCACGATTAACGCGGTCAGCAGTTTTTGCGTGCTCGCCGCCTGCCGTGCCTGATCGGCGTTTTTTTCATACAAAATCCTGCCGCTGTTGGCATCCACCACCATCACTGAAGCCGCGCTGGTCTTTGGTATGCCATCGGACGTGAACTCGGTGGGCGCGGCAATCGTATCCGGCTCTTCTTTTGATTTTGCGCGCGCGTGATGCGAGCGAGCGTGACTCGATTTTGATTTCTTCGCTTTCGGCGCATCGGAATCTTCCTCGTCATCCGAATTTTTTTGGGCTACGGCTTTTGCTTTTCGAACAGGCCCGTTAACGCCGCTTGGCCGAATGATATCAGGATCAACAACGTCCTGCGCCCTCGCGCTCAGCACTGAGGTCAGGATCAGTGCGCAAACCAACCAAATTCGATTGCGCCAAATCATGGACGGAAAATTATGGACAAAACGTGCTCCTCTGCAAGTGCCTGCGCCGTATATGTGTTGTCATTTTGAATGCCGCTTGAGAATTACACGGCCTCTAAGAAATGGATTTTCCAATCGCCACCTTGGGCGGACTGCCCGGCACGTTTGCGCCCAAAACATTATTTCTTACCGCGCTCGATAAGTTCGACCTCGTAACCTTCCGGCGCGTCAACGAAAGCAATTCTACCGCCATTCGTCGGATGTGGTCCGTCCGACAACGGATAACCCTTTGCCGCAGCGTGTTTGGCGAATTTGTCGAGATCTTCGACCTCAAAAGCAAGGTGGGTGAGATCGTGACCAACGACAATCGGGCCGCTTCCGTCGAATTTGCATATCTCAATTTCCTCATCGCTGCCCGGTGCTTTCAGGAACACGAGTTGTGACCCGCGCCCGGAGGTATGGCGACGAACCTCCAAGAGACCGAGGACATCCGTGTAGAAGGCGATGGTCTTCTCCAAATCGTGTACGCGATAACGCGTGTGCAGTAATTTCTTGACCATGGCCTAACTTATTGGCTGAGCGCGTCGATTCAAACACCTCGCTCTGGACAAAAGCCGTAAAACGGCTTCATTGCGCTCCTCGCGAAGTGCACCGGGCTCGAAGCCGCGGTGTCAATAGGGTCCAGGCCGCGTGTTTCTTCGTCATCCCGAGCGAAGTCGAGGGATTCCGCGGCATTACCGGTGCTCCATGAGATGGAAAGCCTGGGCATCGCCCCGAACGGGTTCGGGCCTGCGTTGCGGCCTCAGCACGCTTCGCTCCGCTCGGAATGACAGGAAACTAACATGAAAAAAATCGGAATACTTTTTGGACAGGAACACAGTTTTCCGCCCGCGTTTGTCGATCGGGTGAACCAGAAAACCGGCGGCAAAGACATTGCCGCGGAGTTTGTGAAGATCGACAAAGTGATTTAGGGCGAACCGTGCGGATACGATGTGGTGATCGATCGAATTTCTCAGGACGTCCCGTTCTACCGCGCCTGGCTGAAGAACGCTGCGCTGACCGGCACTGCGGTCGTAAACAATCCGTTTTGGTGGAGCGCGGATGAAAAATTCTTCAACAACGCGCTGGCAACAAAGATCGGTGTCGCTGTCCCGCGCACTGTGTTACTTCCATCGAATCAGCCGCCGCCCGATACGAACGATAAGTCGTTTCGAAATCTGGGCTATCCTCTCGACTGGGAAGGCATTTTCAATTACGTGGGCTGGCCGGCGTTTTTCAAACCGTTCGCCGGTGGCGGATGGAAGAACGTCTATCGATTGCATAATCGCGAGGAATTCTTCCGCGCTTACAACGACACCGGACAGTTGGTGATGATGCTGCAGGAGGAAGTTAAGTTTGATATGTATTTCCGCTGCTACTCAATTGATCAGCGCAACGTCCGGATCATGCCGTATGAGCCCCGCAATCCGTTTCATTTGCGTTACCGGACGGAGTGGCACGCGCCGAAGGACATTCTGCAAAAAGTGGAGGAAGGAGTTCTGCGATTGAATCAATTCCTTGGTTACGACCTTAACACCGTTGAATTCGCCGTGCGCGACGGCGTGCCGGTTGCGATTGATTTTTGCAATCCCGCTCCTGATTGCGAAGCGGCATTCATCGGCGAGCACAACTTCGAGTGGGTAGTGGAAGCAGTGGCCGAAATGGCTATCCGCAAGGCGCGCGAGCACGTTCCGGGTCGAGACAATTTGAGCTGGGGCAAGTTCCTGGAAGCGGCGGTGACACAACGTTCGTTGGGCGAACTCGTGTAGGCCAGTCTGTCGTCCCAAGCGGAGTCGAGGGGTCCCGCGATTCGGGACTTCACACGTTGCAGCGGGATTTGATTCGCTAACTTCCCGTTCGCTCAGCCTCCGGGCTTCCCATCTGCGTCGCGACTTTCCCAAGCCGCTCCATTCTCGACTTCGCTCGGGATGACAGTGAATCGTTTTTGACGGACATTCCCACCCCCGCCATGAGTATGAAGGACCACACATTCACCCTGGGAATCGAAGAGGAGTTCGCGATCATCGACCCCGAGACGCGCGAACTGCGTTCGCACATCCACGAAATCCTCGAAGGCGGAAAAGTCACGCTTAAAGAGCAAATCAAACCGGAGATGCACCAGTCGGTGGTTGAGCTGGGCACCGAAATTTGCGATTCCATCGGGTGTGCGCGCGATCACGTCACCGGGTTGCGCACAAAACTGGCGGAATTAGCAGCGCGCAGCGGATTGAAAATTGCGTCAATGGGCACGCATCCGTTTTCGCACTGGCGCGATCAACTGATCACCGAAGGCGAACGTTACCAGGAAATCCTCAAGGACATGCAGTCGCTCGCGCGCGCGAATCTGATTTTCGGATTGCATGTGCACGTCGGCATTCCCAATCGGGAGACGGCAATCCACGTGATGAATCAAGCCCGCTATTTTCTGCCGCATATATACGCACTCTCCGTCAACTCACCTTTCTGGGTCGGTCAAAACACAGGGCTTAAAGGTTATCGCCTGAAAGTTTTCGAGCGTTTTCCCCGCACTGGCATCCCGGATTCGTTCGAATCGCTTTCCGAATATGAGGATTACTGCAAGTTGTTGGTTAAGACCGGCTGTATCGACAATGCCAAGAAAATCTGGTGGGACATCCGGTTGCATCCGTTCTTCGACACCTTGGAGGTGCGGGTGTGCGACGCGCAGTCGCGCGTCGATGACACGCTCGCGATCGCAGCTCTTATCCAGGCAATAATCTCAAAACTTCACAAGCTGCTGCACCAAAACACCACCTTCCGGATTTATCGGCGACGTCTTCTAGATGAGAATCGCTGGCGCGCGGCGCGCTACGGTATTGAGGGGAAATTAATCGATTTCGGCAAGGAGGCCGAGGTGGAAGAACGGAGCTTATTAAACGAGTTGCTTGATTTCGTTTCGACCGAAGTCAACGAACTCGGCAGCGAGAGAGAAATGGCGCATGTCGAGCGGATCATCCGCGAGGGCACGGGTGCGGACCGGCAACTCGCCGCGTGGGAACGGACGCAGGACATGAAAGCTGTCGTAGACCACATCGTCACCGAGACGTACGACGGTTTAGCATTTCCTCGATAACTCCGAATAAAATCTGGTGTTCCTACCAGGCTCGTTGACTGGTCACAGCGCCTTGTAAGCCACCGAGATCGTCCGGTAAACGAGGTTGTCGTGTTGCGCTGAGAAATAAAACAGCTCAAGCATCGTCGTCCCGACCATCCATTGATATCCAACCAGCGTTTGAATTACATCGGTGTCGTGATCGCGAGAACGTGACACCAGTTTTCCGGTCCCGTATTTTTCATCAAAGTATTTGCGAATTTCGCCCATTCGCTGGTTGTAACGTTCGATCGTCCAGTCGGGGTATTCGTACTGCAGCTCTACCGCAACGAGGGCTCTCTCTTTAAACGTAAACACGGTGCGCTTGAGCCCGGGATGAATCAGTCCTTCCACGGTCCAGATTTCGCGGTTCTCTTTCTTTTCGCGCGAAACCAACTTGGCTTTGGCGCCGTGCAGTACCGCCTCTACGCGAGCCATTGAATCGTTCCAGCGAAACCCGAACGGCGGCACCAAATCATCGGCGGTCCGCGCGTATTGTGCGGAAAAGATAAAAAAAGCAATCACGCCAATCAGAAGAAATTGGCGGATCATCGGCTGCTTCGAACGAGTTACGCCCATCGAAACACGCCCGGAGATATCGGTATCGGTTGCCTGCATCTAGAACTTGGTGAGCTTTGCTCTCAGCTCGCAGAGGCGGGAAATTTCGCGCAGAGGCCAATTCGGTCAACTCGGGATCGTTAGCAGTCAGCAGCGACGTTTGTCGCGGTGGTTCCGAACCGTGCCGATCGGATTGAAAAAAAAGGGATATACCATTTCGTTTTTATCGAAACACGCGCCTCGTTTTGTCGGTCAAGAAAATTTTTTTGTCGAAATTCAAAATTAAATTCATTTTTTTCTTGTCGCTTTTGTAACTGATTTCTAGTCTCAAGCCAGCTGGCGAGGACGACCACAACGCGAGTGTGAATAAGTTGTGAACATGTTTGAGAAAGTTCCAGCAGCAACAATGAACAACCGGAAAAATTCCTCCACAGAACGATTGATTGCCACTGTGCGTAAGCGTCGTGGAAAATATGCAGCCCGCAAAGGCATGAGCCGTTTTCCCTCGTATTTACGCCCTTTTGACAATTTTTTTGTACCGTTGATCTCCGAATCACAAGCGGGAGCAGCTCGATTATTGGCTGGCTGCTGCGGGGGATTTCCCACGGCACAGGCGCATGTGGCGTTTCTGTAACACTGTTAACAACTTCCGTATGGACAAAAAATGCGCGGCGCTGTGGCAACGATTGTCGGCTGCTCTCAAGCCACAGATAAGCGCGGACAGTTTTAAGCGCTGGTTTTCTGCCGTCGAGTTAGTAGAAGCGAGGGAAAAATCGATCACGCTCACTGTTCCCAACAACATTTACCAACTTTGGATCGAGAGTAATTACATGCCGGCCTTACAGAATGCGATTGTTGCCACTCTTGGCGGTCCACGTTCGGTAAAGTTTTGCGGGCCCTCTGCAACTCGCGCACAAACATTCGGGGAAGATTTGGCAAATGTGACGGAAGTGTTGCCTGCGCCGCAAGTCGACACGCGACCGGGCGCGACCGTTCCCGGACTTAATCCGCGAAACACCTTCGAATCTTTCGTCGTCGGTCCGAACAACGAAATCGCGCATGCGGCTAGTCTCGCTGTCGCGCAGGCGCCGGCGCGCACGTACAATCCCCTCTTCATCTACGGCGGCGTTGGTTTGGGTAAGACCCATCTGATGCAAGCCATTGGCCAATTCGTCTGGGCGAAAAGGAAAAACGTGAAGGTGATCTATGTCTCGAGTGAGCTGTTCATCAACGAGTTCATCGACGCGATCCAGCACAGTAATTTGGTCAAGTTCCGCAAGCGTTACCGGCAGGCCGACCTTCTTTTGATCGACGACATCCAATTTCTCGGTGGTAAAGAACGGTCGCAGGAGGAATTTTTTCACACCTTCAACACGCTTTTTGATGGACATAAACAGATCGTGCTTTCCAGCGATCGACCCGCTTCAGAAATCGCAAATCTGGAGCACCGCCTGGTTTCGCGCTTTGAGTGGGGACTAACCGCGGAGCTTCAGCCGCCAGACATCGAAACCCGGCTCGCCATTCTGAGAAAAAAGGCGAACACGATGCAGATCAAATTGCATGAAGACGTTTTTCAGTTCCTCGCTACTCGTATCCGGACAAATGTGCGGCGTCTGGAAGGCGCGCTCATGCGTGTGGCTTCTTTTGCATCCCTCAGTGGCCGGGAGCTGACGAAGGAAACAGTCGAGCATCTCTTAAAGGACATTCTGCAGGAAGAAGGACGGCAATCGATCACGATCGAACAGATTCAGCGCCGCGTAGCGGAACATTTCGACGTGCGCCTCGCTGATATGACGAGCAAGCGGCGCCCCGCCAGCATCGCTTTTCCGCGCCAGGTGGCAATGTATCTGGCCCGCGAACTTACTAAGGCGTCTTTGAATGAAATCGGCGACGCGTTCGGCGGACGCGACCACGGCACCGTGCTCCACGCCTGCAAGCTGGTAAAGAAACGAATGACCGAGCAGGACAACATTCGCCAAACGATCTCGTACATTGACAGCTCCCTCCAGCGGTAGGGCCCAGGCGGGTGCAAGTCCACAACAGGCAGACATGAGAGATTGCGGTTGCCGAATAAAATCGAAGGCTTTACATCTTAGGCTGCTTGCTGGTCACCATGAAATTTAGCGTTACCAAGGAAAAACTACTCGAAGCTCTGCAACAGGTGCAAAACGTCGTGAGCACCCGCACAACGCTGCCCATTCTTTCCAACGTTTTGCTGCAGGCTAACGAGACCGAATTGCATCTGACAACCACCGATCTGGACGTCGGCGTGCGCGGCACTTGCGAGGCCCACGTCGACAAAGCGGGAGCGACCACCTTGCCTGCCCGGCGGGTTTTCAATATCATCCGCGAACTGCCATCGAGCGAGATTCAGATCGACGTCGACGGAAAAAACGCCGCATCCATCCGTAGCGGTCAAAGTTTCTTTAAGATTCTCGGTTTACCCGAGGACGAATTTCCACCACTGCCCAAATTCGAGGGCGCCAAAGTCGTCACGATGCGGCAGAAGGATTTGCGCGACGGATTGCGCAAAACTTCCTACGCGATTTCTACCGATGAAACGCGCTACGTGCTCAACGGAGTTCTGTTCAGTTTGAAGGACAACAAGCTTACATTGGTGGCGACCGAC
>DATDFM010000237.1:0-3046 GCA_036522635.1 Candidatus Udaeobacter sp.
CGCGGACCGCCTCGATATATACTGGCTGAGTGATGTCAGCGACTACAGCCGTCCTCGGCAACGCGTTCCATGGTGCGGCTAATCCGATTATGCCGTCCTGGGGTTTCGACGAGAGCGACACCATCAAGGTGTCCGGACATGGTTCGTCTACAGATTTGGGTCTGCCTGCCGTAATCTGGCCGGCCAGTTTCGTTAGGCCATAAACTTGGTAAGTCGTCTTTTTGCCAATCGATTTTGCCGCGTGGTCGGCTTTGATCCATTTTCCGTCTTCACTTCCACCGAAAAAGTAACCTGTCTCAATTTCGATTATCGGGTGTACATCCGCCGCGCTGATATTGGCGGCGCTCAATAGCCCAAGAGAGGCGAACACGACTGCTGCTGCCTTGATGTTCACAAAGTGGTTTGTACCTGGGCGGCAGCCTTTTGCCTAGAATTGTTTGCTTGTGTGCCGTGCCGAAATATTGCAGAACATAACATCGGCGTGATCAAAACAGCAGGAACTACTTGCCTGGCGCTATTGCTCCTCGCCGTCGGCTTACGAGCACAGGAACAGTATCCGGGTGGAATTGTGTACGGCCCCAAAGCCGCATTTAAAATCGATGCACCCGAAGGCTGGGTTTACGACCCCAAGTCAGGAAAATCCGCCGGCGCTCCCGTTCTTTATCCAAAAGGCGAATCGTGGGCCGGCGCTAAGACAGTCATGTACGGGAAAATCGCGGGTACGGACTTCGAAGACGCGAACCTGTTCGTCGCATCGGCGATCGAGGCAATGGAAAAAGTGCACGGCAAACCGAAGGAAAAGATTGAACAGGGGAAAACCGGCGACGGCCACGATTATTTCATCAATGAATATCCGGCGACGAAAACTTACTCACAATGGGAACGTGTTGCGTACGTTCAATTGCCAAAGGCCGTTGCCTATATTGTTTTGTCCTCGAGGGATCAGGCCAGCTATCTCAAGGACGCGTCAGCTCTGACTGAGCTTTTGAAAAGCTTTCGTTATCTCGAACCCAAATCCGAATTGGTATCCAGTCTAGCCGCATCCGCGTCGCCGGCGGCTTCCCGTCCCAGCCGTTTCGCATCGTTGGCAGACGCAGTAGCCGAAGCAAAACGCTTGAACGATACGGAAGAGGGAAAGGTCTACGATTTTGATTTCAGCTCGAAAGTGTCGAACAGGTTGGGAGATATTGTCGGCCAGTGCTCGAAAAATTCCAAGCTGCCAATAAGCTTCGACCTCGTTTTTGTTTTTGGCGGGGACGGGCACCTAGCACAAGTCTTACACCCACCTGACTCGAGCGAGGCGGCGTGTGTCGCAGACAAATTCCGAAATTTGCGGTTACGCGCTCCTCCCAAACCCGACTGGCCAGTTCAGTTACACATTGAGCTGGGGCCGCCCCCGGAAGAACGCGATGCAGCTGGCAAGCCATATCCGGTCGAGCCTGCTGTTATTACAAAAGATCGAGAATTGGAGATGAAGGCAATGCGGGCAGAAAGGGACAAAAATATTCCGGAAGCATTGTTGTTGTATGACAAAGCAATCAAGGTGAAAGGAAATTTTGCGCCGTTCATTTATCAAAACCGCGGCATGCTTTACCTTAACCGGGCAAAAGCGTCACAGGACCGAAAATCGAAAGTTGCCGATCTCCAACGCGCCATTGCCGACTTCAAGACTTCCATCAAACTCGGCGCCGCCGCGAAGGATCAATTGAACCGCGGATTGGAAAAGATCGCTACCAGAGCTAATCTCGAAGAAGCGACCAAGCTGCTGGAAAAGGAAACTCATCCGTAACAATGAGAAGAGGCACTCTCGTTCCTCTTTGGGTTGCGATTGGAATTCTCGTGATCGCGGGCAGCGCCACAGCCAAAAACTCGGTGGACGATCAGGTAAAGAAGTTGGGCGAACGTTACAACCAAATCGAAGCGCAACTGGATCGCACCGTTCATTACCAGAATAAAACAGACTCAAACGGCACAACGATAACCGAGCAGGCATGGTTCAACGGCACGGCGGATTTGATCAAGGTCTCTACCGAACATAGCAACGGCTCCGCACGGGAGTTAACAGAATACATCGCGCTCGACTTCGAAAATGACTACGACGGCATGTTCGTGCTCGTGCGCAAGGAAACACCGTTGCCTGACGGCGGCACGCGCGTGGACGAATCACGCAAGTATTTCGGCGAAAATAAGGGTGGCAACGGTCAGCTCATTCGTGAGTTGAGGAAGAGCGCGCAGTTCAAGGCGGGCCAATCAACTGACACGTTGCACATCACCAATGCGACGGTCGACCTAACGAAGAAATCCAACCAGATGAGTGAGGATGAGCTCAGGGAACTCATGCTGGCACCGGAAGAGATCGCCAAAAAACTCAGGGAAGCTGGTTCGCCAGTTACCAACCCGTTCGCAAGCATTAAAGGCGATTCGGAAAAATTCCGTGTGATTCATGGCACCGCTTCCCCGGATGGTCGTTATGCCATCGCGCTTGGTTTCGCGGGAGATCAAGTCAAGTGGGATGAGTACCTTGACTCGGATTCTGAAGACGGATCGTACCGGGCCGAAGGCGCAGATGGCATTCGCAATTACGTTGTCGATCTCACGCAGCAAAAAATTCTAGGCGAGACTGGCCAAGCCTGGGACGGAACGCGCCGTCGTTACAATCACCCTGAATGCATCGTAACGTGGTCGCCTGACTCAACGGTCTTCGTTCAGCTATTGAACAATAAGTGGAGTTCGGACGGATGTGCTGCGGGAAGAATTGCTTCCGGTCCGAAATTTTTGGGGACAGTCGATCTGATTAAAGTGCTTTCGCAAAAGACCTACGCGTTTGCGAAGAAACCGTTCGATCCGAAGGAAGGCGGATTTCTCAGATTCAGCATCAACAGGCTAAGCAACGACGGAGTGATCGATCTGGAAGCGGCAGAGTACCACGCTTCGGGCGCCCGCAAAGGCGATACCATATTTGCGGTGAGTGAACGTCTCCGTTTGCAGGACAATCCGAACGGTTTGCGCCTTGATGTTGTGAACATGCGCCGATTGCCTAACGAGC
>DATDFM010000238.1:0-63134 GCA_036522635.1 Candidatus Udaeobacter sp.
GGAGTTCATCGAGAACCAGGAATGGATCGTTCGGATTTTCCGGGAGCGGCTCGACCAGAGCATCCATCGCTCGCAGCGATTTTTCTCCGGGAAAAACCGGACGCTCTTCAAGACTGTCGATGTACTCCCCGGCAAACTGCCGCGCCTTGTCGAGTAACATGAAAGGTCTTCACGATGTGCGACTCGACTCACGGACACTTGTTCGTTTGCTGTCATATCGACGAAACTAGGTTGCCGTGTCGCGCTGTGCATTCCCAAAAATGAATGAATCAGGCTGGAACGGATGCGAAGCAACGGCCAGGCTTTCAAACCAGGAACTCAGGAACCTATAGCCACGCTGCCGTGCTCGCGAAAGACTTCGGAGCTGTCTTAGCATCCTTGTTTCGCTACCAATCGAAGCACTAAGAATCGTGCGACCGCTGCTTGCTGAAAAATCCGTGCGCCCCGGCCTCGGCTAAGTTTCTCCAAAGCTTGGTCGCCGTTACGAGTGGCAGGAGAAACCAAAAATAATCCGCAAAGCTGCTGAGCTCACGCATGTTTTACGATGGTGACGCGGAATTTCCGACGTCTACCTGTTACTCGGATAGCGCTTTCTTTGTTTTCCTCATTTTCGGGCTGCGACCTTCGTGGTGTCTTTCACGGGATCTTGCGTACCGTCTGGAATAGATGTTGACGTTCGAACGCGTTTCTGCCGGAATCATCGCCACAAATGAAAATTCGAATCACAGCAGTTGTTACAGCTCTATCGTTTGCGGCGACAGTGGCATGTTTTGCAGCGAACCCGCAAATGGGGACCTGGAAACTCAACGAGGGAAAATCGAAAGTGGCTCCCGGAATGGGCAAGAGCACGACTGTTACTTACTCGGAGCAGGGTGATAAAATAAAAGTGACTGTTGATGGCGTGGACAAGAACGGAAAACCAACGCACGGAGTCTGGGTTGGGAAATGGGACGGCAAAGCTTATAAGGCGACGGGGAATCTGGCCTGGGATTCGGCCGCCTATAAAGTGGTGAACGATAACACCAACGACATCACCACCTGGAAAAATGGCAAAGTGGCTTGGACCGGCCACATCATCGTCTCGAAAGACGGCAAGTCACGCACGGTCACGGTGAACGGCACCGACGCGAACGGAAAAAAGTTCACGTCCAAGGCGGTTTACGATAAGGCGTAAGCAGAGTCGGCCGGCCAGAAATCAGCGGGCTTATTGCCGTTGGGGAACGGCAGCCAATTTGCGGTCGAAAAATTCGGCGATGAGCGGGGATCGTGGAAAGTAAGAAGTAAGAAGTAAGACACAGAAGGTAAAGCGACGAAGTAGCCGCGAGCGAGTGCGGGCTACGAGTAACTCTCAATTAGGAAAGGTGCGATAACTCGGAAGCGCGGGTGATTGCGAAGGGTTGCAGATCCGGATTGTGGTTGAGTTCTGGAGGAATTCGCGAATTTCGTCGTGGATGATTAGCTCGCCGAACAAGAGGTTTTAGGTGCGCAATTTTTCGTTTACCGAGTCACGAGACTTGTGATGGAGCGATTCGCTTCATGATCGCCTGGAAGCGGGAGTGTTCGCGGAGATTTTCAAAATCCGGGTCATACTTGATCCAGTCTCCCACCGCTACGCCTGCTTCGATTGAGCGTTCCAGTTCGTCGAGCGCGCGATCGTGTTCGCCTAACTGGGCCAGGTTACATGCGGCGTTGTACAGGATTACCGGGTCGCTAGGCGCCAGCGCGACGGCTTGTTCTGACCATTGCCTTGAATGGTCGCGCTCTCCCAACCTGGCCAGCGAATTGGCGCCCAGGCTGTAGGCGCGCGCTTCGTTGGGATTAAGTTCCAGATATTTGTTGATTAAACTCACAACCTGCTCGTCGGCTTCCCGCGCTTCGTCGGCACGATGCAATTCATGCAGCGTCAGAGCGCGTAATGACGGTGCTTGATAATCTTCCGGTCGCGACCGGTGCGCTTTTTCAAATAGCTGAACTGCTTTTTCAAGATCTCCAGCTTCGAATGAAGATCTCGCGTAAAAATAATATGCGTCAAAGGAAGTGGGATCCAGTTCTATGGCCTTCTCGAATTCGCCCGCGGCATCTTCGAAGCGTCGTTGGATTGCGAGTGCCTGGCCGATAGCAACGTGGGCTTCGGCGAAATTCGGATCGAGCCTTAACGCATGCGCACTGGTGCGTTGCGCCTCTTGCAAGTCGCGCGAATTGCGCCCCCATCGATAAAGATCAACATAAGTCTTGGCCAGGCCCGCCCAGGCCGGAGCAAACTCCGAATCTATCTCAACCGCTCGCGCGAACATCTGCCGCGCAAACTCGATGTTTTGACGAGTCCACGTTTGGAAAAGCTTACGCCCGCGCAGATAAAATTCGTACGCTTGAACATTCGTCGTGGATGGCTTGAGCAAACGGCGTTCCTCCCGCTGTGCGAGGGAAAGTCCCAGGGCATCGAGAACGCTGCATGCTATCTCATCTTGAACGGCAAAGATGTCCTCGATCTCGCGATCGAACCGCTCGGACCAAAGATGATAGCCGTCTTGTGTTTCGACCAGTTGGACCATGATCCGTAAACGGTTTCCGGCTTTGCGGATGCTGCCCCCGAGAAACGCCTCAACGCCCAGACGTCTTCCAATCTCGCGCGCATCTACGTTCGTCCCGCGAAAGGCAAAACATGACGTACGGGCCGGAACGTGAAGCCCGGCGACTTTAGTCAAGGCATTGAGGATTTCTTCCGCGACGCCATCACCCAAGTATTCTTGATCGTGTTTGGCACTAAGATCGGCGAATGGCAAAACGGCGATCGAGTGAATCTCCGGTTTTGTTTTTTCCGCGCGTTGAGCGGTTTCTGATCTGGCGGGTGCGGGGTGAAGTCTTGTGTTCGATTTCTCCACCGTAACGACGTACAAGCCGATGGGACCGACTCCTTTTAATGAACGATCGCCCAACGACTCGAACTGAAATTCAGTACGACCGCGCAGTTGTCGCCAGACGTCCTGGCTGAGCACTACTTGCCCCGGCTCGGCTGCTTGCTGGACGCGCGCGGCCGCATTAACTCCATCGCCATAGAGGTCGCCATCGGAATCCACAGCAACATCCGCGATATGAACGCCTATCCTTAGGTTGTGCATGCGCCCGGTTTCGGCTGATTGCTCCGCATACTGTTTGCTCAGCGCGGCCGCGGCGCGCACGGCCAGTTCGGTGCTCGGGAATTCCGCAAGGACCGCGTCGCCCATGAATTTCACTACTCGCCCGTCATAGCGTCCCACTGTTTCGCGAGACAGTGTTTGAAGAAGGTCGATTAGCTGCAGCGCCGCGCGTTCATCCTCCGCGGCGCGGCTACTGTAACCGGCGATGTCGGCAAACCAGAGAGCGACGAGATGGTGAGTGAGGCGTGTTGTTGGCATCGTACGTCTGGTGAGAATTAAGTATGCATTGCCACTTCTAGCCGGGCAACAAGAGGGCTTGTGGGTCGATCATTTTGGCCCGGGTGCGAGGCGACTTTGCCCCTGAAAAGTACGAAGTAAGAAGTAAAAATTAAAAAGAAGCGAAAGAAGGGGGTCACAAATCTCAATCTTCAATCCTGCTCGTTCGTCTGCGGAATCCGGCGACGGCGTTCGCGCACACCATCGCTCGTTCTTAAGCAGGCACCTAACTAGTCAGCAGAGTCGTTGATCCATCATAAGCGGGTTACGATGCGTCCTCGGCAAATTCTCTGAGCAGCAAATCGGTCTCGAGAATCGCTGTCATGTCGCAGCGCGCGCGTTATCGACGTTTCCAAGCCAGCATCATCCCATCCCGCACGGTCAGGCAGACATTCTCAACGCGAGAGTCGGATTGGATGAGACGGTCAAAGGCGACAATGGCGCGAGCATCAGAATCCCTGGGATCCACGACTTTGCCGCTCCACAGAACATTGTCGCCGACGATCAACCCGCCCGGTTTGAGTAAGGGCAGGCACGCTTCGTAATAGTTTGAGTAATTACCCTTATCGGCGTCGATGAATACGAGGTCCAGCCGGTCAGTCAGTGTCTTGATAGTGTCCAACGCAGGTCCCATTCGGATGGTAATCTTGTGGCCGTGAGGACTCTCCACGAAGTAGCGCCGCGCAATGGCCTCAGCTTTTGGATCGATTTCGCACGTGATCAGGCAACCATCATCTGGCAGGGCTTCGGCCATCATGAGCGCGCTGTATCCGGTGAACATTCCGAGCTCGAGAACGGTTCGGGCGCCGGTCAGTCGAACCAGCATTTTAAGAAAGCGACCCTCGATGGCATCAACCTGCATCTCCGGGTTGTTCATCACCCGATAGGTTTCTTCCCGAAGGCGGACGTACAAATCTGTTTCGGGCTCGGTGTGATCGCGGGCGAATTGCTCGACCGCAATATCGATGAAACGCTCCATATCGGTTACTGGGGTTGCGGCCTCGGACCAAGATTCCTGTCAAAAAAATCGACCATTGATTTGTACGATCGCACCCAATCGCTCCAGCGGAGCAGGTCGTGAATTTCGTCGGGAAAGATTAGCTCCTCGAACACGACTTTTTGGTTGCGCAGTTTCTCGACCAGATCAGTGGTTTGCTGAAACGGCACGTTGCGATCGTCGTCGCCATGAATCAGCAGCACGGGCGAGCGCCAGTTCGCAATGCTTGCTACCGGCGACGATTTGAACGCGAGTTCGCGCGCTTCTTTGATATCGGGCGCGACATCGGCGTTCTTGGACTCGGCTTCTGCGGCCCACATCGGAAGGAAGATTCCCCAGTCATGCACGCCGTGAAAATCGACGCCGGCTTTGAAAATGTCGGAATTACGCGCCAGACCCATGGCCGTCAGAAATCCACCGTAGGATCCGCCCCAGAGACCGAGCCGCTGCGGATCAACGTTATCGAGCGTTTGCAGAAATTTCGCGCCTGCGACCACATCCTGGTATTCAGAGGCACCGCGCCACACGGATTTTGCCGGCTGACGAAAGGCGCGGCCGTACATGATCCCGAGCCTGTAGTTCACTGAGAGCACAGTGTAACCTTTGCTCGCCAGATATTGATTCATGGCATAGGCGTTGTGGTAATACTGCATGTAATGAAAACCGAGCAGCATCTGCCGGATCGGTCCGCCATGCGTGAAGATGAGAGCGGGGCCGCGCCCTTTCTGGTTCCTTGGCGAGAACAGTTGGCCGTGAATCTCCAGGCCGTCCTCGCTTTTGAACACCACCTGCTTTGGAGTGACTAGTTGCGCCGATGGGAAGTCAGCGGGGATCGCATTCTTCGCAATTAACTCGCGGCCGTTGCTCGTTAGGCGATAAGGCATGGCGGGCGACGTCGCAGCTGAACCGAGGCATAACACCGTTTTCCCATCGATCATCTCGATCGGGTTCCATTCGATCGTTTCGCCACTCGTTAGCGCCTTTGGTTCCCCGCCCATCGGGCTGACACGCCAAATGTGCCGGCGATCAATGTCGTTCTGATTCGACGTGAAAAGTAGGCTGCGTTTGTCTGCGCCTAGCGTCACTTCTTCCACGTCAAAATCGCCGGGCGTGAGAAGCTGAGGAACGCCGCCGGTAACGGCGATTGAGTAAAGATGGTTTCTTCCGTCTTTTTCACTCGCAAAAATGATGCGACCTGCATCCGTGAACTTGAGTGATTCAAACGCGAACAGCGGCAGCGAATCTTCCATCGCATCGCCGCTGTGAAAGAGCTCGCGACCTTCGCCGGTCCGCGCGTCTGCAATCCAAAGCGCCCACGGTTGCGGGAACTCAGGAATGAGCGGCCGTTTGAATTCGACTCCCGGCTGGCGAATAAACGCGACTTGTTTGCTGTCCGGTGACCACACCGGGCCGGCATCACGATTCGTGGTCGGCGCGAGATAAATGATCTTCTTTGTCGCCGGATCGAGAACGCCGATAAACGAGTGGTCTTTGCGGTTTGAGCGGAACGCGATCCGTTTTCCGTCCGGCGACCAGCGCGGTGTATCGCTTTCACCTGCTAACTCGTCGAGTTGTTCCGCTTTTTTCTTGCCGTCGACGGGCGCGATCCAGAGATGCTTCTTTCCTGGCCAAATGACGTTTTTTCCGTCCGGTGAAACCTGCAGGTCTTCGCATCCTTCCTCGTTGCAGCCAACGTCACCGAGCAATCGTGGCTCACCGCCGCTCACGTTTGCCGCCCAGGCCTGTTGTTTCGGCATTTTCGTGAGGCTTGAGGGATTTGCCGATGTACCTTCTTTGTTAATTTCGCTGCCTCGAGCGTAAACGAGTGTTTTCCCATCCGGCGTCAGCTTAACGCTCGCGATTGCCTGGCCATCATCGCCTTTGTAATGCGTCACCTGTCGCGGCTTGAAATCGGGCGCGTCCGCCACCCAGATGTTGCGTTCGCCTTTGTTGTCGAACACCCATGCCACGCGCGGCGCAAGCGACGCGCTCGTTAGGCCGTAGGGAAATGGCGCGCTCATCACTTGTTCGATGGTGAAGCTTTCGCCAACACAGATGATCGGCAACCACGTGCTGCCGAGGCTAACGACTAGAAAACAGAATGATTTTTTCAACACAGTCGCGCATTATCGTGGCCGATTGATAAAGCGTCGAATGGAATTCAACGGAGCCGGCGCGCGCCTCGTCCCGTCGAGCGTCGATGCATTTATTGTCTGGCAACCGCTCCGATTGCCGATGCGTTCCGGCGAGCTTTCCCGCCTCGCGCTCATCTGAGGGGAGAGGACTAGGGTGAGGGGTGACCAAGAATTTTTCGGTCTCGTCGGCGCTCAGAGAGCGCCGCTACAGTGTTTTGCGCGAAGGCGAGACGTCCCATCCGACAACGGATAGACTTCATGCTTGGCATTCGATTGTCTTGCTGCTGAAATCTGCCGCTTCAACAAAGAGCGTCATATGATTAACAAATTAATCTCTCTGGCGACGATCGCTTTGATCGGCAGTTCGCCAACAATATTCGCGCAAAGTGGTGCCAAGCCGGCAAACGTCGGCGGGGGGACAATGATGGTTAAAGGTAAGACCTATCCCCTGAAAAATGCGGCGGCGTATGAGACGACGATCGACGGGGAGAGCGGGATCGCGGTAGTCCTAAGTGGTCCAACGATTTCAAACGAGAAAATCAATGAGGCCAGGAAATCGGAAGAAAAAGGTGAGCCCACTGATTTCAGGCGGCCTTACGTAAAGCTGGAGTTTACGAAGAGTGGGGAATTCAAGGGCTGGGGGGCTGCCACCGATAATGTATCACTTGGCAGACATAAAAGCGCTGCGACTGGCGAAATAAAGCTCCAAGACGGGCGGGTAATTGGGAAAGCGAGCCAGCCGAATGAAACCGAAGGAATGTTTCCGGCTGGCTTGGATGTTCGGTTCGATGTGCCATTGATTCGGGCCGGAGAATCTTTGGAGGCTTCCAAAAAGCCTGGTCCCGCCGCCAACGTGAAGCCGACAGTCACCGGTGTGTTCAAGGGTAACGGAAAAGACGCGAAACTGGCTTATGTCTCGGCGCATTGGCGCGAGCCCTTTGGCGATAAGGCGTCGATGGTGCTGGTATTCACCGAGAAAGATCATTCCAAAGATGAGAAACCTGATTTTAATGCTGGCTTCGGCAGGTTTGGAAGCGCATTGATCGTCTCGCTTCACGAAGACGGCGATATCTTTGGGTGTGAGGTGGCTCATAACGCGCTTAAGCACCAAAATTTCAGTTCCATCGGCAAGATCAGCACGAAGGACTTCGAGTATGCAGACGGCCAGGTGAAGGGTGAACTCGCTACGGATGGCCCAGCCGATGTGTTTGGCGAGACGTGGGAGGTTAATCTGAAATTTGTCGCGCCTCTCGGAGAAACGCCGAAAGAGTTTCAGCCTGCCGTTTCGAAAAAGACCGAAGAGAGTGCAACGGAGAAATCCCAAGTCGGCGAGGAGAAGGCTGAGTTCAGCGAAAAATCCGCGGTCAAACCGGACGCGGATAAACTCAATGTTAAAGACTTGGCGCTCACGAAAGACGCGTCGGACGTCGATTACAAAGCGCTTGTTGAACAACTTGGATTCAAGAGCAAGGCAAATGTAAAGAGCGCGTGTGCAGAATTATCGGCGAATCTCAAAATACAGGGCTGGACCAAGCAAGGCAGCGATTTGATCACGCCGGCTTCTGCAATACTGAAGCGGAAACGCGGAGACGCTGAGCTAACTATCTTCGTGAAACCGGCCAATGGCGGTAGCGAGGTGAAGATGATGACGGAAGGACTCGCTTGGGACGAGGAATAAGGTTTATTGTGTGTCGGCACCATCGTCTTCGGAGAAGCCGATCCACCTGAGTCGCCGGAAATCGGTGGAACGCGTTCTTCGAACGTGTTGTTAGGCCGCCCGCGCAGATTGCAATATCACGCCGCACGAAGCGAGTATCCGGAAATTCAGAATTTCGAAGTGGAGCATGAGAACGAGGACGGGAAGAGGACGAGGATGAGCATGAGATACTCAGGGATTGATGGATATGTTGGGAATACACCGTTGATTCGACTGCGGCGGCTGTCGGAGCTGACGGGATGCGAGATCCTGGGAAAAGCGGAATTCATGAATCCCGGTGGATCGGTAAAAGATCGCGCTGCGTACGGAATTATCACTGACGCCGAGAAAGCGGATCGTCTTAAACCAGGCGCAACGATCGTTGAAGGAACGGCAGGTAACACTGGGATCGGGCTTACCGTGATTGGACGGGCGAGGGGATATCGCACCGTTATTGTGATTCCGAATAATCAATCACCCGAGAAAATGCATTTACTCCGAACGCTCGGCGCGGAGGTAAAAGCGGTTCCGGAAAAGCCATACAAGGATCCGGAAAATTACAATCATATCGCGCGTCGGCTCGCCGAGGAGCGCGGCTGGTTTTGGGCCAACCAATTCGATAACACTGCGAACCGCGATGCGCATTATCACAGCACCGCACCTGAGATCTGGAAACAAACAGAAGGCAAGATCACCGCGTTTGTAGCAGCCATCGGCACAGGCGGCACGCTGGCCGGCGTGAGCACTTATCTCAAAGAACAAAACCACAACATTCAAATTGTTTGCGCCGATCCATACGGCGCGGCGATGTGGTCCTGGTTCACCAACGGCAATCTGGAAACAAATGATGGCGATTCCATTGCAGAAGGAATTGGTCAGGGACGCGTCACCAAGAATGTCGAAGGGATCGAAGTCGACCGCGCTTACCGCATTTCGGATCAGATCGGCCTAACGATTGTTTACCAACTTCTACGTGAGGAAGGTTTGTTCGTCGGTTTATCAAGCGGCATTAACGTTGCCGGTGCGGTGCGCTTCGCCAGAGAATCTGGTCCCGGTCAAACCATCGTGACGATTCTTTGCGATTCGGGTCAGAAATATCAATCAACCCTGTTCAATCGCGACTGGCTCACGTCCAATCATCTCGATCCAAATCTTCCGTTCGAATCGGTGACGTGAATTGTTGAATCTGGAAGCCAGGAATCCAGGAAAGGCTGATGTGGATCGGGAAAGTAGTAACCTTGCGGTCCCGGAAAAAAAATCGAACGATGAAGGTGGATCGCCTTGTCCCGAAGGCGATGCCTGGCCTCGAGCCAACGCGTTGGGGACAACGCGTTCCACCTGATTTTGTCTTATTGCATTGAAAGCGGAATCGGTGACCTGGATTTTTGAATCTGGAAGGCACGAATCCAGAATATGAATCGGGAAAGTAGCAACCTTGTGGTCCCGGAAAAAAATCGAACGACGAAGGTGGATCGCCTTGTCCCGAAGGCGATGCCTGGCCCGAGCCAACGCGTTGGGGACAACGCGTTCCACCTGATTTTGTGTTATTGCATTGAAAGCTGGCAGTTGCTTCACACCAGTTGCAGCACGATCAAAATCGCATCAGGAGATGTGGGCTCCCCTGAATCCGTGGCTTCCAGATTAGATCTTCTGTTTTCCAGCTCTGAACGCTTATGTACGAGGAGCGGGAGTGGGACGAGGTCTCGGCGTGGGCGTCTGTCTGCCACTGGGTGTTGCCGTCGCCGTCGGCGTCGCCGTTGCTGTAGCTGTCGCAGTCGCAGTGGGTGTTGCTGTCGCAGTCGCTGTTGGTGTTGCCGACGGGAGTCCCCCTGGGAGCGTGAGCTGATTGGTGTAAAGATCGAACTGGTGCAGCGTGCCGTTCGCGTTTGTGCCGTCGCAGTTCGTGTTATCCGCCCACATGGCGTAGAGCTTGCCCGCGAACGCGGATAGACCAACATAGTCACCAAAGTCGATGCCGTTCATCGCGTCAGCCGCGTTGGAGAATCCGCCGCTCAAAAGCTGGTTAGGCGCCCAGGTTGCACCACCATCGGTGGTAAAGGTGCCGAAGTATTCGGCATCGTCGTTGGGAATCATATTCGTCCCGCCTATGCCGGGCACGCCATTGTCATTGCGACAATCGTGGAAGCCTACTGCAACAACTCCGGTGGTGGGATCAAGCGTAACGTAAGGCAAAAATTGACTGTTCGTAGTCGCGTCGTCGTTTACGCGTACCGCCGCGCTCCAGGTCGCGCCGTCGTCAGTCGACGTGCGCATCTCAATGTCGGTGTCGTTGTTCTCGTTGACGGTCTCATCTGTGTACACAAGATAGATGCGGTTGTTAAAGGGACCACCGGTTGCGTCCCACACTACGCCGGCCTCAGCGTCGATCGAACGTCCGCTTTGCGCCGGGATAAAGTCGAAACCGCCAACGTTCGTCGACGTAACGGTGATGCGTGGGCCGAAACCGCCTGCTCCCAAACCATCCGCGTCCACGTTGGCGAAGATCGTTGCCGGACCCTGGCCACCAGTTGGGCTTTGATAAGTCACGATAACCTTACCGCCGTTCGGGCCAGGACCGACCGCGATACCGCCGAAACTGCCTTGAGCTGTAGGGATCGCCTGTTGGGCGTTGAACGGCCCAAAAGTTCCAAGACCAGTCACTGGGGCGCCACGCGCGACCATGCTTCCACTCTGATTCCAGTCGACCCAGACGCTGCCATTGCCCACAGCGATTGAAGGCTGGTCAACGCTGCCAGTACCTACCGTTAGTGGTGCACTGAATGTGGCGCCGCCGTCGGTGCTAACGATCACGTTGATTTGGTTAACGCTGTTGTTGATGTAGACCAGGAACAAATTGCCAAAGCTATCCCAAGCCGCTTGTCCGTCGCAGCATGCCACTCCCGTAGCAATCGTGCCGCGTGTCCAGGTCGTACCGCCGTCTGTAGAGAACCCGCGGAAGATACTGTTTGCACTGGCCTCATTCGAGGTGGCCACGATGTTGTTGGGATTAGTCGGGTTGACGTTTATGAAACTCTCAGCCTGATTGCCGGTCTCGACGCTGACGTTGATCACCGGTTCCAGGCAGCTTAGCGGCGTGAAGAGTTGGAACGGTCGTTGTGAGGGACTTTTTGGCATTATGCACTTACGTGTACCGTCAGGCACATCGATGCCCCCGGTCATATGTCCCTGCAACGTGGAGGTAGCAGGCGCGAGAAACGCGAAAAGCGCGGCAAGAATAATCAGCTGGAGGCGTGTGTTCATGGATGTTTTTTTATTGATGAAGTGGTAATGACGGATTGAAGAGAATTGAAAGTGAACGCAATTCTTGAAGGATTTCCGACCAAGTGTCGAGGTTTATTTTGTAACACCTGTCTGCTGAGTCTCTATGATTGACGGCAGTTTGAAAAAAGGGATCGTGTCTTGTATGAATTTCCTGCGCAGCACCGCAGTTTTCGTTGGCGCGTCGATCATGCTCATGGCGCTTTCGGTCCCGTCGTCGGCACAACCAGAGAATGCCGAGGCAACATCGTTTCAAAAAAAAGCCACCGAAGCGCAGGCGCGAATTCAAGCCAATAAAGACGATCGCGATCAATTGATGGCAGCGGTGAAGAAAAACGAGATGGCGTCGGCCAAACAAGTTCTGCTCAGAAATGGTTTTACCGCGGAAGATCTGGAAAATGCGCACATTATTCTACGAACCGGCGGCGGAAAGAAAGGCCAAGGCGAATTCGAGATCTCTGCCAGGTGTTGTGATCCAAAAGAAATCACGATTCAGCGATCACTGGATTACTTCACAAAATAGGCGCTACGGACCCGACAAATTCCGAAGGTGGATCGCCTGTCGCTAAGGCGATGTAGGGCCAGAGCCAACGCGTTGGGACGATGCGTTCCCTGTTTTATCCTGTCGAATTTTTTAAGCTGAATGTTTCACGTGACGAAAGTGGCGACGATATTGGCCGGGTGCGGTTTTCAGGGTGCGCTGAAAGACGTTGCGCATCGAGTTGACGTTCCCGAAACCGCATTCACCCGCGATCATTTCCATAGAGTTGTGACTTTCTTCCAACCGACGGCGAGCTGCTTCGACTCGCAATCGCTCGACAAATTTTGCCGGCGTGGTCTTCATTTCCTTCGTGAAAATGCGCGCGAAATTGCGCGGACTCATTGCCACGCGCGCGGCCAGTCCTGGCACAGTCAGCGGTTTGTGAAGGTTATCGAGCACCCACGCTTCCAACTCGCGTAACGGTTTGCGATCGGTAAGTTGCAATGATAACGCGGCGCTGAACTGCGATTGGCCACCCGGTCGCCGCAAATAGAGCACAAGATTTCGCGCAACCTGCAGAGCAAGCCGCGAACCATGATCTTCTTCGACCAATGCCAGCGCCAAATCCATTCCAGCTGTGACGCCTGCGGATGTATAAATGTTTTCGTCACGGACAAATATTGGATCGACATCGACACGCGCTCGCGGCGCACGTTTGATCAGGGTCTGACACCAGTTCCAATGCGTTGTTGCGCGGCGGCCGTCCAGTAAACCGGCCCGGGCCAGGAGCATTGCGCCAGTGCAAACGGAGCCGACTCGGCGGATTTTTCGACTAATTCTTTTCAACCAACGCACCGCCTCCGCAGTGATTTCATTTTGCTCAATCGCATCGCCGCCAGCTACGAGCAGCGTATCGATACTTCCGCGCATTTCGCGAAAGGTCCTATCCGCGGTGATGCGTAGACCGCAATTGGCAATTAATGGTCGACGCGAAGAAACGGTCATGACTTCAACGGAATAAATCGGCGGCGATCCAGGATTCTCCCTTGCGTGCATTTCCGACGCGCGTGCAAACACTTGAAGCGGTCCGACCAGGTCGAGAATCTCGACGCCGGGGGCCGCGACGAATACCATTCGCCGCGTCCTCGGTTCGAATGAGGCTTTGTCAGGCTTAGGTACTTGCTTCGATTTCAATGCGAGGAGCCGGATCCCGCCGAGTGCGACGCGGCGGCGGTGATAAATTTATCCGGAGCCACGTCAAAAGTTTTCTTATCGTCTTCCGAACAGAAATAATAAGTCGCGCTCTTGAAGACGGATTTTGGCGCGACCTTTGGATCGACGTTCATTCCGCATACTACGCATACCGGATGGTCTGATGTTGAAACAGGTACTGTCGCGTAGGCCTGATTCGAATCAGGATTCATCCAGCCTTCTCCCTGATATTCCAGGTTGTAGGCGGTATTGCGGGCAACCTCGCGACCGTAATAACGTTCGACCACATGGAGCGCGAGATCGATTCCGGAAGAAAGGCCGCCGGCGGTTGCCAGGTTTCCATTTTCGACAAATCGCGCCCCTCGTTTGAGCTGAACGTCCGGGAATTGCGTGGCGAAACGTTCAAACGCGCCGTGATAAGTCGTCGCGGATTTTCCGTTCAGCAGTCCGGTTTTAGCCAGAACAAATGCACCTGTGCAAACCGACATGGTGACATCCGTGTTTTCCGAAGATTTTTTGATCCATTCCAACACCGCCGGACTGGGTGGACTTTGCGCGGGAATGACAATCACTTTCGGCGGTGGCGCATCCTGGATCGTGTAATCGGGGACGATCTGCATTCCGCCGCTGGTGCGGATCGGCTTCTTAGTTTCGGCCACCGTGTACAGACGGAACGGCATTTGTTCGCTACCCGGGACCATGACGTCCTGGAAAACTTCCCACGGACCGCAAAAATCGATGATGACTGCACGGTCTGAAATCAGAAAAGCGACCGGGATCTGGCTCTTGTCAGGTGGCTTAAGCGAAGTTGTGTCAGTCGCAACTGCGTGTGGTTTCAACTTGGCGTCGGTTTTCACCGGAACATCGGCTGCAAAAATTGCACGGAGCATTAGCACACCGAGTACAAGCAAGAAGCCGAACCGCGCTATTCGGTAAACGAATTCTATTTTATTGATGGTACGTGCGTTCATGATGCGATTTTCGGATGACCTGGCAGTGGCAGCAATGACAACAATCACCACATTTCTGCCAATCTACGAGCGTTAAATGATGGCCCTGACTTTATGTCCGTGTTGTAGCCGCGTTTCTGCGAGGCGCGTCTCGCTTCGCATAGCGGAACGGCTACAGGATGGCGTGAGCGAAACGTTTCGTGGAAGGGATGCACTAACGCGCGCATTCGCACCGGTGAATACGAATTCATTAGCGGATCGAATAGTTGATTCGATTGTTATGAAACGAGCGCTGTTATTTTTTGTCGTCGCGTTGTGGGCTGCCAGCTTCGCGCACGCCGACCCCGCGATTCGATCCCTCCAGCAAACTCTGAAAGAGCAGGGTTTTTACTACGGCGCTGTCACGGGTGAAAAAAGCGCCGAGACGACCGCGGCGATTCGGCGTTACCAAATTCGCAAAGGGTTGCGAGTCAGTGGCGAACTCAATGAGGAGACGTTTCGCTCGGTTCAATCGAGTTCGAAATCCGCCTCATCCCGACCGACTTCAAAACCTGCTATCGTTCCGCCTGACGGCGTTCGTCCTGATGCGAGCTCGCGCCTAAGTCAGACTTCGCCACCGCCGTCATTTAGCCAACCAGATCATCCGGTACCAAGTAATCCGTCGTACGCGGCGAGCTTTTATCAATCACCACCGATTCGGGTGAATCGCCGCATGGTCGCTGGAGCTCAATATCAGTTGATGAGCCGCGGGTATTATCGCGGGCGCGTCGATGGGAAATACAGGCGTGAGATGGCATTTGCGCTGCGAGCATATCAAACGAGCGTCGGACTTCCGCCGACTGGACGTTTAGATACACAGACGCTTGAAGCGCTTGGATCATCCGATGCGACCTTCGCGCAATCCGCGCCAGCATCAGGCGGCTACGAAACCTGGATGCCTGTGAAGAAATTCAAAAACGGCAAGTGGAAAATGAAATGGAAAAGATATCAGCGCCCGTTTAGCGACGAGGCTAACGCAGATCGACAGATAAACACGCGGCCCGACTGGAATCATTACGATGAGGATTATTAAATCGGCGCGAAACAAACGCCGGATCGAGTTGTAGCGTGCGCTGCACTGCACGCCGTAGCGTTGTGCGAAGGCAGGTCCTCATCGGAATTACAATGACGCGTCGATTGAAGAATGCGCTGAGACAGCGCACATACAACCCTCGACAACTGCCTGCGCATCGGATGATATTTGGACATGACCGACGATCGGATCCGGAAAATCAAATCAGCAGTCGAATCGGCTGATCACATTTCACCCGAAAAGAAGGCCGAGCTTCTCGACGTGCTCGCGAAGCTCAAACCTGCGATTGCCGAAGTTGCGCAAACGCATGAAGCAGAAGCTGAGAAGATCACCCAGTTCGTCGAAACTTCAGCGCATGAAGTCGCCAGGAAAAAAGAACGACCCGAAAGCGTTGAGAGAGTTTTGGACAAGCTAAAACAAACTGTGGAAAAGTTCGAAGCCTCTCATCCGCAGATGACCGCGTTCGTTACAGAATATTCGGCGGCACTCTCCAACCTGGGATTCTAAATTGTTCCGGTCGTAAGGTCGCGCTGGCACTCCGATGCGATTCACACATCCCGATCGGACGGCGTGTTCCCGATCTGTCCGGACCCGCCCTAGCTTGGCCCGGTGTGCCTCCCTGTCTGCGCTATTGCGTGCTATCGAAGCAGACACGTGCAAGTCGAGACGCAGTGAGTTTCGTCTCACAACCACGTCCGGACGAACAAGCCGAAATTCGGCAGGAGGTCGCCGGCAGCGTGAATGAGCATTACTGCAAAAAGGTTCTTTGTCCGGGCCCAGATTACGCCAAACGTGATGCCGCTTACTGCGAGGACAACAATCGAGTAAGCCATCGCATCGAGCGTGCTCGGATTTGAGCCGAGTCCTTCAACTTCGGCGGCATGTCGAAAAATAAAGCCGGGTGCATGTGCCAATCCAAAAATTAAGGACATCAAGACGATCCCGCTTACTTCGGATTTGAAGCTGACAGCAAATTGGGTTTGGATCAGACCGCGAAAGAAGAATTCTTCTACGAGTCCTACTTCGAAGAGCAGCCAAACGAAACAAAGCGGCAGTCCCACAGAGAGTTGAAAAGCGGAAAAATGTTCGCGCCTAAACGCGGCTCCGCCACCGCTGAAGAAATATTGGAAACAAAGGAAAGCTCCACCCACCAGTAGTACGACCGGCAAATGACTGCGGCACAGCGCGCGTAGACCTTCGCGTTGGATCCCGAAATCGCGAACTCGATAACCGAAGGCCAATCGAAAAATCGCGAAAGGAATCGCAACGAAAACAACAAGCTTCTTCGCCAAGGTCATGAAGGACCTGGTTCGTGCAGAATCGACCCAGGAATGAGGAAGAAGCTGATCGATCCATTGCGGACCTCCCACGAGGTAAAAGGATAACAAAATGACATATGCTATTAGGGCGATTAGCGCAGATGTACTCGGCCTCACCGAAATCGAGAGCGGCACGGCACGAAGAGTTGCAGCCCATGCGAGCAGAGGAAACAGACCGCCGAACACAACAAGTACGATGATCGCTTCAGCGGGCTCGAAGCCTTTATTGCGTAAAAGAATCGCAAAGGAGCTGGCGTAAAGAATCAGCCCAATCGCAAGAATTCGAATATGAGATAATCGCTCGAAACGAGTTGTAATGGCCTGCATTTGTACTGATTCGATGCAGTGCCGGGAAGTTTGGATTCGAGAAAATCCGCAATGGAAATGGCAATCGCAGCCTCACTGCTCGCGCATCGCTTGGTGCCGTTTTCTTATTTTCGCATCAGCGGGAATGGTTTCCCTTGGGTAAGAGGTAATGGGTAGCGGTCCATTCACCAATCCTACTGCCGGCTTGCAATCCATCCTCGCTCGCCGATCGAAAATGAATGCCGCCGTATATCCTGCTCAAAGCCGCTTCCTCAGCTGCATCCTGGCACGTCGAAAAACTACGGAACACTCCGGGAAGAAAGTCTGATCCGGTGGTGAACGGAAGGTCTTCGGTCCCAAAAAATAACGGAAGCACTGTCGCAGCAGCGGCGCTGAACGTGCTGTGACCGGAAGTGTAGTCAGGGAAGGGCGGCGTTATGATGAATGACATCCAATTCAGTTGCGGCTCGGCGAATGCAATTGCGGTAATCGGTCGCCAGAAATGGAAAGTGTACTTGGCATCCCAGGAGCAAATGGCGGCGTCCGCCATGGCAATGTTTAACAAGGCGAATAACCGCGCGTTTTCTTCCATCGTCGTGCCTCGCGTTGCGCCCAGAGTTTGCGCGATGCTGTTCCAGTGGCCGGGAGGCGTTTCAGTGGCGGCCCCATCAGCCCAAAACAAAGCGATCTGCGTCTGGTCGGGCGTGCGCGTTGAACCTACAGCTGCGCCGAGTTGTTTGACCTCTTCGTAGTCCGCAGCGTACTGCTGGCTATCGAGAGCCGGCGGTCCCGGCGGACGAAACTGTGAGCTGCTGCTCATGGCGAACGGAACAACGAATCCCCATTGCGGCAGCAAATAAGGAGCGAACGCCGGAGGCGTGGGAATCCATACGCCAGGACCACTTCCTCCAGGGGGCTGTACCACGGCAGTCGAACTATCATTCGCCCGCGCTGTGAGAATTTGGCTTGCGACGAATTCGCCCCAAGTGATACCCGCCGTTTTTTGCGGGCTGTTGGAAATCGTGGCGAGAATCGCAGCGTGAAGTGCATCGAAGTTCGATATACCAGCCGGGAAGAGATTCACGAGCGTCGCATGAGCTGCAGCGCTGGCAGCAGCTTCACGCGACGCACTCGCGGGTCCGTCGCTCGGCACCAGGTAGGGTTCATGCGTGCGCACGATGCCGTTCACAGCGTCATAGATTGCCGCGTGAAGAATCGCGAGACCGCGGGAAGCGACTGGCGGTGCGGTACTACCCGCTCTGATTGCGTTGAGCGCCGCGTTATTCCAGTCAGTGACGACATCGCCACGGGCTGGAATACCGATTACCGAGACAAGATTAATGACTCCGACCCATATGGCGAAAAGCGAACCTCTGACGAGATTATGCATAGTGATCTCCTTAAGTAAGTCGACTTAAGTCGGTTGTAGCTTCTCGCCCACCTGAATGTCAAACCCATTCCAGTCCGCTTTCTCCAGGCACGAGGACGGCCGGGTCAGAGCATCGGCAATGTTTTCTTTGACCTCGGTGGAGGAAATTCCCGGTCGAGATCGCTCAGATCCTTATTCGTTAATTTGATTTTAAGTGAGGAAGCGTTGTCGCGGACATGCGCTTCCGTGCTCGCCTTCGGAATTGCGATCACGTTCACTTGGCGCAACACCCACGCGAGCGCGATCTGAGCGGGTGTTGCATCATGGGATTGCGCGAGCTTCTTTAGTGTCGGGTTTCTGAGCAACTTGCCGCTATGGCCGACAGGCGAATAAGCCATCACTGGAATTGATGATGTTTGACCTGCGCCATGGGAACTCCGTGCGTCCGCGTATTTGCTGTTTGATGTAAGAAAAGGCAGGAGATCGAACTCGATTTGGCGATTCTCGAGATTGTACAGAACCTGGTTTGCGGCACATTTGGGACCGTCTTGGAGCGACAACAGTTCCTCCATGTCGTCGACGTCGAAGTTAGAAACGCCCCAACGTTTTATCTTTCCGGCAGCGCGCAACTCCTCGAAAGTTTCGACAGTGTCCTGGAGCGGCGGCGTCCGCTCGCGCCAGTGGAGAAGGTAAAGATCAATCGCGTCAATGCGAAGCCGCTTCAGGCTACGCTCACATGCTTTAGGCAATTTTTCACGCGACGCATTGTGCGGATAAACTTTCGTAACAACAAAAACATCTGAGTGTTGTCCGTGTATCGCCTCGCTGACAACTTCCTCCGCTCCTCCCTCGCCGTACATCTCCGCCGTATCAATCAAACTCATGCCGAGTTCAATTCCCAGACGCAGCGCGGCGACTTCATTAACGCGCTGGCGTTTACTTTCCCCCATGTGCCAAGTGCCCTGGCCAAGCGCGGGAATACGCGTGCCATCAGGCAGGACGACGGCGATCATATAACTGAATCGAACGCCGAAACTAGAAACGCAGGAAAAATCTCCCGGCAACGGAAGTTGGCATTCTTCCTACCGCAACTACGCAATATACGACAGAAGATTCTGCGGAGATTTGGAATCCGCCGATCGGCCGAAAATAGATCGGATTTTAGTGGGCGATTGTGCCAAGTCGTTCGACGAGCGCCTTACCCTTTGCACGATCGTTGATGACGAATGTGTTGTTTTCACCATGGGTTGACCACGGCCCGCGCGGCACTTCCTTAAAATCTACGAATCTCCAATCGGTCACGTCGGTTGGTTTCAATCCAAGGAAATCGCGCACGGCGGGCGACACATCCAGTCCAGCGCCTTTGTTCAAGTTTGGCTTTGGCCGTTCGTTTCCAAAAACATACTGCCAGTTATCGGTGCGGAATGGTCCTGCATCTTCCCACTGTGCATATGCCACGCGGTTGCCTTTACGGATAGCAACCCAGTGGCCTTTGCAGGTGGAAACCGCCGGGCCCTGATACGCTTCCTGGAACCACGGAACAACGCGCGACGCTTCGGGCCGATGACCCTCCCTCGCTTTGTCGTTATACGGAAGCGCGCAATAAAATGGATTGAGCTTTGGCGTGAAATTTACGGGCACATAATTGCTGCGACGAGCGGGATCAGGTTCGTCCAGCCCGCCGTAGTTTTTGGCCCAGTCTTTGTCCCATGAGCTGGTCCGATTAGGCACTGGATTGTTACCGGAAGGTTTCTCACCGATCCAGAAGACCGTCGTCACGATGTTGGCTTTCCAGGGATAACGCTGTCCCGGTTGCATCTTTTCTGAGGCCAACTGTCCCGGCGTGAATGCGAGTGAACTAATATCGAGCACTCGATCTTCCGCCTCCTTCTTCTCAGAATTTTTGCTGAACTTTGTTTTCACAGGTTCTGCCTTCGAAGTGGCCCCATGTGCAAAAAGAGAAGCAATGGACGAAAGCAAAACCGCAATCGCGTGAGTAAATTTTCCTGGTTTCATTCGTTTGTGTCGTTAAGGCGCCACAAAACAAGACGTCATGCGTCGTTGTTACTTCATCGTGCACGAGGACGCGGATGCGCGTCAGTCGCGGCGAGTTTGGATGCGCCTGAAAAGTAGTGGCCCAATCTCAACGCTGATTCATTCTAGTCAACGGCAATTTCGTTTATCACGTGATGAACGGGAAATGACATAAAGGTGGATCGCCTGGAAAGCCCGGCCGTTGCTTCGCATCTGTTACGGGTCCGATGACGAAGAAAAAATAATCGGCGGCGAAGGCGCTTGTCCGTCAACGCCTTAACCTAACGCGTTCCACGTTCGTCAGAGAAATTTTCCTGGATTCAAAATGTGATCGGGATCGAGAGCTTGCTTGAGCCGGCTATGGAGGTCACGCGCTACCTCACTCGTTGCTGTCAGCCACCATCGTTTTTTCGCCAGACCTATTCCGTGTTCCCCTGTGATCACACCGCCCCACGCCAGTACTTGCTCAAAGAGATCGTCGAGTGCGCGCTCAACCTTTGCGCGCACAGTGCTGTCACGATTGTAACGATCCGCCATGATGTTGATGTGAATATTGCCGTCTCCGGCGTGGCCAAAGCAGGCGATCGGGAATCCATGCTTGGTCTGCAGTTTTCCGGCGAATTCCATCAAATCAACGAGATGACTGCGTGGCACAACCACGTCTTCATTCAGTTTCGTTAGGCCGGTAGCGCGCAGCGAGTTACTGAACTGACGACGTAACGCCCAGAGCTTTTCGCAATCGGCTTCGCCATTGGCTATCTGAAGAGCATTTGGTTTTCTCATCGCGATTAATTCGCGGATGGCTGCGGCTTCGCTGTGAACGCTCTCTGGCTGCCCATCCAAATCGACAAGCAAATGCGCACTTCCCTCGGGCACAATCTTTGCTCCCAAATCGCGCCGGGCCGCCTCGAGAGTGAAATGATCTGCGATTTCCAGTGCCGACGGTAGAAAGCCCGCCGCAAAAATTGACTGCACAACTTCAGCAGCTTGTGCCGCAGTGGCGAATGCGGCGGACAAAGTCGCGCGAGCCGGCGGAAGCGGTAGCAAGCGCAATGTTATCTCCGTGACAATGCCGAGCATTCCTTCGGAGCCGACAAAAAGACCGACCAAATCGAAGCCGCTTTTGTTTTTGTGCACGCGCCCACCGGTCCGCAGGATGTCGCCATTGGCTAGCACCACTTCGAGACCGATGACGTAATTGCGCGTGACGCCATACTTCAAACAGCGTGGTCCGCCGGCGTTCGTGGCCACATTTCCGCCAATTGTGCAGTCCTTCATGCTCGCAGGATCAGGCGGATAAAATAATTTTTGCGCGCGCACTGCTGCTTTCAGTTCACCGGTGAAAACACCCGGTTCAACTATGGCGATGGCATCAGCAAAATTGATTTCCTTGATGCGATTCATGTGCATCAACGAGAGAGCAATCCCGCCGCGTGCCGGCACGCATCCGCCTACATAACCAAACCCGCCCCCGCGCGCGGTGACCGGAATTTTCTCGCCCGATGCAAACTGAAGGAGGTTGCTCACGTCAGCGGTCGATCTTGGGAAGATGACCACTTCCGGCGGATGTGCTGCAAACCATTTATCACCGCTGTGTGCCGCGATGATTTCCGGATCGTTTGCGACCATTTCGTCGCCCAGAATTTCTCGAAGCTCCGAGGCCAGTTCCATTACGAGCAACGTCGCGCGTGTCAGTAGTAGGGCAAGCGGCAGCCGAAGGTGGATCGGCGTCTCCGACGACAACGGCTTTAATGGTTCGCCAAAAGCGCAAATATTCCGGCGGCTAATGCCGCTTTCATTTGCCAACGCGTTCGACCTTAGATAGCGACGCGATAATGCCGGGCGGGCTCCATTCGCGAGATGAGCGTTTCGGCTTGTGGGAAGATCACCGGCTTACTCGCTTCGGGGCCGGCGAATTCCGTCACGGCGTCCATTGAATCGAATCGGAGTAGCGTGACGAATTGCACTTCGTTACCGTCTTCGCGGACGAACAATTCCGCTCCGCGATAACCCTCGATCTTTCGCGCGGCGATGCTCGGAAAAATGTGATCGCGCAGCAATTTCTCGTATGCTTTCGCGTCCTCGGGTTTTGTCCATCCATGCCAAATGCGTGCGATCATTCGTCGTTGTGTTGGTAGGGCGCGACAGGCGCGCGCGCCGTCTTGGATTCGATCAGGAGCAGGAGCATGAGCACCAATACGAGGAAGAGGAAGGAAGAGAGGTGCTCACATGCCCATTACCTGGTACCCGCCGTCAACATAGATTACCTGGCCGGTAATGGCGGCAGCGCCGTCGCTGGCGAGAAAAACGCCCGTAGCGCCTAACTCGGCCGGTTCGCAGCTGCGCTTCAACGGGGCTCTTTCCTGGTAGTGTTTCAACATGGAGGTGAAACCGCTAATTCCGCGCGCAGCGAGTGTTTGCACCGGGCCGGCGGAAATACAGTTCACACGAATTTTTTTCGGGCCGAGATCGTAGGCAAGATAGCGCGTGCTGGCCTCAAGACTGGCCTTGGCCACGCCCATCACGTTGTAATGCGGCACCACTTTTTCCGAACCGTAATACGTCATCGCGACGATACTGCCGCCGTTCGTCATGAGCGGCACGGCTTCTCGCGTGAGCGCGACTAACGAATACGCGCTGACATCCTGCGCAACGCGGAAAGCTTCGCGAGTCGTGCTAACGAAATCGCCTTCTAAAGCTTCCCGCGGAGCGTACGCCAGAGAGTGCAGCATCAAATCAACGTGATCGGTTTGGCTGCGAACATTCTCGAAAAATGCTCTGATCTCGTCGTCATTTGTAACGTCACAGGGAAACAGAGGAGTCTTTTCTCCGAACTCGCCGATCAACTCCTCGACATTTTCCTTTAGTCGTTCGCCCTGGTAATTGAAAATCAATCGCGCGCCCGCCGCGGCCCAGGCTTTCGCTATCGCCCACGCGATGCTGCGCTTGTTCGCCACGCCAAACACCAGCCCGATCTTTCCTGCTAAGATTTGTTCGGTCATAAAACTTAAGAATTGGAAGAGCTAAAGGTTACAACGGTTCGGCGGATCGCAAATTCGTCGTCTGTTGCAGGGCAGGCGCTTCGCCCGCCGGGCAAGCAAGACGCTTGCCCTACAATCATGAAACGCGATGATAAGACCTCATGAGTAAGCGAGCTTTAGTTTTATCCGTCTTGGCGTCTCTGGCTTCCCGTTTGTCGGCACAAGAAGTTCCGTCGCCTTCTGCGACTGCAAGTCCTTCTCCTTCGCCGGTGGTGCTGAGCGAATCGCTTTTTAAAAATCTCAAGGCGCGTTCAATTGGTCCGGCGGTGATGGGTGGTCGCGTGTCGGACATTGCTATCGATCCGCGCAATCCATTTGTATTCTACGTCGGCTTTGGACACGGCGGCGTTTTCAAAACGAACGACAACGGCGTTACGTTTCAGCCGATCTTCGACAAACAACCGATGCTCTCCATCGGTGCGGTCGCAATTGCGCCGTCTGATTCCGACGTCGTTTGGGTTGGCACCGGCGAAGGCAACGATCGCAATTCATCGGGATGGGGCGACGGCATGTACCGGTCGACCGATGCTGGCGAGACATGGCAGAACATCGGGCTAAAAGAAAGCCGCACGATTCCCCGGATCGTTGTCGATCCGAAGAAGCCGGAGGTCGCTTATGTCGCAGCCATGGGCAATTTGTGGAAAGACGGTGGCGAACGCGGGCTATTTAAAACAACTGATGCGGGCAAGTCGTGGAAATTAATCCTTCACGCCCAATCTCCGCACGACGCGCAGACGGGCTGTGGCGATGTTGCGCTCGATCCGGCTAATCCGCAGATCGTTTACGCCGTGCTATACGCGCGGCAAAGGACCCCGTGGAGTTTCAGTTCCGGCCCGAGCGTGACCAGCGGCGAAGACGTCGGCGGAATTTTTAAAAGCATCGACGGTGGCGGAACCTGGAAAAAGCTTTCCGGCGGTCTTCCCGGTCAAACTGGCCGAATTGGTCTTGCAGTCAGCGCCAGCAATCCAAAGGTCGTGATGGCAGTTGTCCAAAGTTATGAAGGTGGCATTGGGTCGCTGGACGATTTGCGCAGTAAGAGCGGCGGAGTGTTTCGGTCAGAGAATGGCGGCGAAACCTGGACGCGAATGAGCGCCATGGATCCGCGCCCATTTTATTTTAGTCAGATTCGTATCGACCCGGCGAATGACCAGCGCGTCTATCTGCTGGGGTTCGCCTTGTTCGTGTCGGATGATGCCGGAAAAAACTTTCGCGAGGATTTAACTGAGAAAACACATCCCGATCATCACGCGTTCGCCATCCAGCCCGGCACAGTGCCGCCGCCGAGGCCGCCAAAGCCTGAAGAAAAAAATAAACCGCCAAAGCCTCAAGTTTGTCTGCGTGTATTGCTCGGAACCGATGGCGGTGTGTATCAAAGTTTCGCCGCTGGAAAGAATTGGGATCACCTAAATAAAATTCCAGCGGGCGAATTTTATCGAATCTCACTCGACGACACGCAACCGTATTTCCGAATCGCGGGCGGCCTTCAGGATAACGAAAACTGGGTCGGACCCAGCGCTGTGCAGAGCAAGGAAGCGATTCGCAATTGCGACTGGACTGCGCTCGCTGGCGGCGATGGTTTTTATGTGCTGTTCGATCCGACGGATCGCGACACCTTTTACGCTGAAAGCCAGCAAGGAGAGGTGCACCGGATCAATTTACAAAATGGCGAGATCCGGCGTTTGCGCCCCGAGCCGGCTGAAGGTCAGCCACGCTATCGCTTCAATTGGAATTCGCCAATGATCATGAGTCGGCACAAACCGGGAGTGATCTATCTAGGCGGGAATTGCGTGTTCCGGCTAACAGACCGCATGGAAAAATATTCGGTGATCAGTCCCGATCTGACCCGCAACGATGCCGGACGTATTACTGCCGCGGGAAGCGGGGCGGAAAATTACGGCACTGTCTTTTCTTTGGCAGAATCGCCTAAACGCGCAGGCTTGCTGTGGGCGGGCACAGATGACGGGCGACTCTGGCTAACGGAAAATGAGGGCGGCAAGTGGACGGAGTTGACGGATAACCTGCCTGAACCGATGCGGGGTCAGTGGGTGTCGCGCATCGAGCCTTCCCACTTTGATGCGAATGTGGCGTACGTCGCTACGAATGGTTATCGCACGGGTGATGAGCGCCCGTCGATTTTGCGAACGCCCGATCTGGGAAAGACCTGGCAGTCGGTTACGGGCGATCTTCCATCGGCGGACCCGGTCGAAGTCGTGCGCGAAGACCCCGTGAATCCAAAACTGCTTTATGCCGGTACGCATTTCGGAGTGTTCGCGTCATTTGATCAAGGCCAACACTGGGTGCGGATTGGCGATGTCCCGTCGGTGCGTGTTGATGATATCCAGATTCATCCGCGCACATCAGATTTGGTCATCGCCACGCATGGGCGAAGCATTGCCATTCTTGATGACAGCGTTCCGTTTCGCGAGTTCACTCCGGAAATCGCTGCGACTCCGGCGCATTTGTTCAGCGTCCGTTCCGTTACTGGCAGATATCTTCAACCTGGATTTGTAGACTCCAATGGCAAAGGCGTTTATCGCGGTGAAAACCCGGCCGAGGGCGCATTGTTCACAGTTTGGGTGCGCGAATTTACCGGGGACGAAATTAAAATTGCTGTTACTACAGCAAACGGACAACCAGTAGCGAATCTGAAGGCGCCAGGCGCGCCAGGCTTTACTCGTTTAAACTGGGATTTACGGCCAACGAAAGACGTCCGGGTAGAATATGGCGGTGAAAAGCCGGAGCGGTTTGTTGCCGCAGGTGATTACACGGCAGAGCTAACGTTCGGTACGATGAAGTTGAAACAGAACTTCCATGTCGATCTGGCCGAAGGCATCACGCCCCGGTGACGATCGTTGTCATGCCTGCGATCGGGATTACCGGCGGAATTTCCACGGGTAAAAGCACGTTTGTTGGATGTCTGCACGCGCTTCTGCCCTCCGCAGCATTTTTCGACGCAGATGAGGCAGCTCATGCGTTGCTGAATCGAGCGGAAGTGCAAAAGCAAATCCGGCGTGAATTTGGCGCGAAAGTGTTTTCAACCGCGGGCGACTTGAATCGAGCGAAGCTTCGAGCGATAGTTTTCGGCGACGCGACCAAAAAACGCGCGCTTGAGCGGGTTCTCCATCCGCGGATTCGCCGGCAATGGAGGACAGAAGCGACAAGGCATCGCAATTCCCCCAAATTTTTCTTTGCTGATATTCCACTTCTTTATGAAACCGGCGGTGAAAGCTTTTGCGACCACGTGGTTGTGGTGGCCTGTTCGCAGAAGGTGCAGCTGGCGCGATTACGAAAACGGATGTCGGTCGGAAGCGCTGAAGCTAAACAAATGATTAAATCGCAAATGCCACTCGACGAAAAAATTAGACTCGCGGATCACGTTGTTTGGAACAACGGGGATCCAAGTTCGCTCATGAAGCAGGCGCGATTGCTAATCGCATCATGGCAAGGGAAAGAATGGACGAAAAAGTAGAGACACTGAGGGCAGAGCCAGAAACTGCAGGAGAAGGTGTTCCGCCTGCAGATCAAGAGGATGCGACCGACGCGGCCGCCCCTACGGTGACTGCACTTGATTTAAACGAGCTACAGCAGTTTTCGGAGAAGAAACTGAAAGAGCTGGCGCGCGATTTAGATCTTCATCTGCACCCCGCTCGCTCGAGGCATCAACACATTCTCGATGTTGTGCGTGCGGCAGTAGGCGGTGGCACAATCGTTTCAGCGCAAGGATTTCTTGATCAGGTGAGCGATTCATTCGCGATGTTGCGCTGGCCGAACTTAAATTTCCTGCCGGTCCCCGAGGATGTGGCCGTTCCGCGGGCGCTAATTGAGCAATACGACTTGCGGCCCGGGCAGAAAGTTCGAGGCACGGTGCGATTGCCGGTGCAGCGTGAAAAATTTCTGTCGCTCGACAAGGTTACGAAGATCGAGGATCAACCGGTCGAAGAGTGGAAACAACCGACCGCGTTCGACAAGCTCACGCCGCAGTTTCCGCAGGGCAGAATTATACTGGAGAATCCAAGTACAAGCTCTGTCTGTGCGCGCGCCGTCGATTTACTGACGCCGCTTGGTCGCGGGCAGCGCGGTCTCATCGTAGCGCCCCCGCGGGTGGGCAAAACCATCTTGCTGAAGGAAATCGCGAAATCGATTCGAGCAAACTATCCCGAGATTGTTCTTATTCTGCTGTTGGTGGACGAGCGGCCGGAAGAAGTCACCGATTTACAGCGGGAGATCGACTGCGACATCTATCATTCAAACTTCGATGAAAGCGTGCAGCGCCATGTACAAGTGGCGGAGATGGTACTGGAACGTGCGAAACGCCTGGTGGAAATGAAACGGGACGTGGTGCTGTTGCTCGACAGCCTCACACGGCTTTCACGCGGCTATAATAATCTGGAGCCGGGCAAAGGCCGCATCATGTCGGGAGGTGTCGAAGCAAAGGCGCTGACCAAACCCAAGAAATTTTTCGGGTCAGCGCGGAATGCGGAAGAAGGCGGCAGCCTTACCGTGCTGGCAACTGCGTTGACAGAGACGGGCAGTCGTATGGACGAACTGATCTTTGAAGAGTTCAAGGGCACGGGGAACATGGAATTGCATCTCGACCGGGGGCTGCAGGAGAAAAGAATGTATCCGGCGATTCATCCGATGCTCTCGGCTACGAGGCGCGAGGAATTGCTTTACCATCCAGAGGAATGGGAACGGGTGCTGTTGCTGCGCAAAACAATGGCCGCGTTGCCGCCTCTCGAATCCATGGAGAAGCTCATTGATAATCTGCACGCGACCAAAACGAATGCAGAATTGCTCTTGAGTGGATTGCGTTGAGGGAGATGGCGCTCACAAGATCTGTCTTAGACGATGTGATCGCGTCGGAGCAGCAGTTGGCCGATTTGATTCGGCAAATCGAAGCGGCCGATCGCGTCGCGCTCGATACCGAGGCAGACAGCCTGCACTCATATCGGGAAAAACTTTGTTTGCTCCAGATCAGCGCGCCTACTGTAGCCGGCGTCGTGGATGCAGGTCAGAAGAGCGATGAGTCCGAAAAGATCCGGGATCAAAAATCCCCGCGCCAGCATGATTGTGTGGTCGATCCGCTCTCTAATCTCGATCTGGAGCCGCTGCGCCGCGTATTGGAGCCAAAAGAAATTATTTTGCATGCCGCCGATTACGACCTGCGGATGCTACGCCGTGGACTAAATTTCAGAGCGAGCAGAATCTTCGACACGGTCCTTGCGGCGCGGCTGCTTGGCATCCGTGAATTCAGTTTGGGTGCGCTGGTGAAGCGCTTTTTCGATGTCGAGCTCCACAAACATTCGCAAAAGGCAAACTGGGCGCTGCGACCGCTGCCGGCGCGGATGCTGAAATACGCGGTGGACGATGTGCACTATTTGTTGCCGCTGGCGGAAAAATTGGAGGACGAGCTGGAACGAGTTCAACGCCGCGATTGGTTTAGACAATCCTGTGCGCGTTCAATCGAATCAGCCGCTTCCGCGCGCGAACGGACTGAGGATGAAATCTGGCGCATCGCCGGAGCTGGCGCTCTCGATCCACGTACAGGGGCAGTGCTTCGCGCGCTGTGGCAATGGCGCGAGACAGAAGCGGAATTAGCCGACCGACCCCCATTTCATATTTTACATAATCGCGAGTTGTTGGAGGCGGCGGGAGATTTCGCGGCAGGACGCGTGCCTGATTACGAACGCTTTTCCGCTCGCCGGCGGCAAACATTCCGAGAAGCAGCAAACATTGCGTTGGAATCGCCTCAATCGGACTGGCCAATTATGCGGCGCCGATCCGGTATTCGACCGACCACGGAAATGCGTCGCCGGGCCGATGAATTGCGCGAGCGGCGAGACAAAGCGGCGGCGCAACTTGGCTTGGAAGGCTCCTTCATTGCATCCCGCGGCGCACTCGATGCGATCGCAGCTGATCCTGCGCGGGCAACGGTCTTGCTAGTTCCGTGGCAACGCGAACTTATTGGAATCGATTCGCAGCGATAAATGAAAAGCGGCGCGAGGATCCGCACGCACTCGTAAAGCTGTCGCGAAACAGGGCTACCGGCTTCACTCATTTCGCGCGAAGTGGTTTAGCAGTGTGATGTTTCGCATCGCTTTCAGACCTGCGGTCGCCATGGATGCCGCGCGGATTGAAACCTAGGCCCGGCCTACACTTTACGGAATTACGATCGTCTGACCGACTGTAAGGTCTTTTGGATCCCGAATACTTTTTTTGTTCGCTTCAAGAATGGCTTTCCAACGTTTCGGTGATTTGTAAAACTTTCGCGAAATCGAAACGAGGGTGTCTCCGGACTGCACGACATAGGTTTGGCCTCCTTTCTTTGTTCCGGGTTTTCGGGCGTCGGCTGCTTCCAACTTCTCCAACGCCGTTCGTGATGCTGCGCGTTCTTCCACTTGCTTGTGCAACATTAGATTTTCATTACGCAATTGTGCCGCTTCCGCCCGAGTGATAACCGAATCGCCGGACAACGTTGTTAGCGCAGCGATTTCGTCGCGCTTTATCGACTGCTTGACATCCTTCGCGTGCGGACCGTTTGGAGTTAGGGCGAGATAGCGTTTGAAGTGATGCAAGGCGCTGACGGGATCGTTGAGCTTGTCATCATAAAGGAGAGCCAGTTTGTAGTGCACCTCGGCTCCGCGTGGACTGTCATCGAGAGCGGCCTCATAAAGGTTCACCGCCCGTTCGAAATCGCCCTGCGCCGATTTATTTTCCGCGTCTTGCATCAGTTGAGCGTAACGGGAACTGCCTACCCGATCGCAACCGGCTAATCCGCAAATAACAATCAACAGGAGGCAAACAGATCTGCCAATCGCGTTTGGGGACCTCAGTGAGAAATAACGGGAGCAGCGAGGCTGAGGGTTGTCAGTTCGGCGCATTCTCGCCAATTTGCTTGGTTGTGAGCAGACGTGCACTTCAAATTTTTTTCTCGCTCGCCACCGCGCTCCTGGTCGGCGTCACGGCTGGGCATGCCGCGCTTACAATCGGCACCGCTTATTCCATTGGCTTTGTCGATCTCGATGGCAACAAGCTTTCGACATCAGATGGACACGTCACCATTGTGGTGTTGACGACGCCTGCCGGTCGCGAACAGGCGCGCACCGTTGGCGACCATGTTCCAGATTTTTGTCTCGGCAATCCGACTTACAGAATGATTACCATCATTCATTTCACCGGCAGACACATGGAAATCGGACGCCGAGTGGCCACTGCGTTCGTTCGACATCGCATCAATGAAGCAGCAAAACGGCTTCAGGCGCGATATGACGCGCTCAAAATCTCGCGCAATGCCAGGAGCGATATATTTGTCGTCACAGATTTCGACGGGACGATCGCTTCGCAGTTCGGTCAGCCCGCAGGGGCAACAGATTTCGTTGTGTTCGTATTCGGGAAAAACGGGGAATTGTTAGCGCAATGGCACGGTATTCCCAGTACAGACGACCTCGCGGCGGCCTTAAAGAAATCTGATTAACAGCGCGGCGTCAGCCCGGTGAATATGTCGAAAAACTGGACGGGTAACCGTTTCAACGGCTTACAGGATATCAAAACCGTTGAAAATGAGAGTCACTTAATATTTTGGTACAGTGGGATCGATAAGGTCCGACCATGCATCGATTCCGCCCTCGAGATTGTACACTTTTTCGAAACCGCGTTGCTTCAGCAGTTGGACCGCATGTGCACTGCGTCCACCGCTGTGACAATGGACGATGAGCGTGTGCTCACGATCCAACTCACTTGCGTGTTCAGGGATTTCACCGAGTGGGATCAATCTTGCGCCATTGATCCGCGCGATCTCGAATTCGAACGGCTCTCGCACGTCGATTAGCTCGAATACTTCGCCCGCGTCCATCTTTCGTTTCAATTGCTGTACCGATATTCCGGGAACCGTTGAGTCCTCGCCTGCGCCGCAAAACTGATCGTAATCAATGGGCGAAAAGATTGTTGGATTTTCACCGCAAACAGGACATTGCGGATCGCGCCGCAACTTGAGTTCGCGAAATATGACTTTAAGCGCATCAAAGTGCAGCAGGCGCCCAACGAGAGAGTCCCCGATGCCCACAACGAGTTTGATCGCTTCGATCGCCTGAAGCATGCCGATGATGCCGGGCAGAACCCCAAGCACACCAGCTTGCGCGCAGTTTGGGACGGACTCTGGCGGAGGTGGCTCCGGGAATAGACAACGATAACATGGGCCGCCCAAGTGCGGCGCGAACACAGTGGTTTGACCCTCGAACCGAAACACAGAGCCGTAGACATTTGGCTTTTTCGCAAAAACACTGACGTCGTTAGACAGGTAGCGCGTGGCAAAATTATCTGAACCGTCTACGATGATGTCGTAGTCAGCTACAATTCGTTCCGCGTTCTCGCTGGACAATCGGCACTCGTGCAACTGAAGTTCGATATCCGGGTTGATGTCGCGCAGCCGGTCCCGCGCCGACTCGAGTTTGCTGCGGCCGATGTCCTTCGTTCCGTGAAGAATCTGCCGTTGCAGATTAGTGAGATCGACACGGTCGAAATCGACGAGACCAAGCTTTCCCACACCTGCTGCTGCAAGATAGAGGGCAGCAGGAGAGCCGAGCCCGCCGGCGCCGATGCACAGAACGCGCGCGGCCTTTAGCCGCTTCTGCCCTTCAGCGGTCACTTCCGGCATGATAAGATGCCGAGAGTAACGTTGTAGTTCCTCGTTCGTTAGGCCTGTATCGGAGACCCTTTCTGCGGCAATGACACTTTTCTGCATGGCTCTGCGTACGGTAGCACGGCTCTCAGCGCGCGGCATACCTCGACGGCCACTGGCCAGTGTCGTAACGAGAACGCTGTATCTGCAACGTGCTGGAAATTTCTATTCAGTCACGGTCACCGCAGTTCCGACAGGAGCATTTTCGAAGAACCTAACGGCCATCTCTCCAGGCAAACGAATGCAACCGTGCGACGCGGCAAATGGCGGGACATAACCCTGATGCATCGCATAACCGCCTCTAAAGAACATGGCATAGGGCATTCGAGCGCCGTCGAAATGGCTCCCCTTTGGACGAGCATCCTTCCGTGAGTCGATATTTGACCTAACGACGTTGCCGTAGTCATCAATGTAATCGCCGAAGGCGGTGGAGACATGGTCGGCGTCTTTCGATATGACCGTGTAATGTCCAGGAGGGGTCCCAAAACCCGGCTTGCCGGTCGAAACAGTTGTCTCGCCCACCAGAGTTTTGCCCTTGTAAAAGTACGCTTTTTGCTCGCCGATGTGCACCACAATGCGCGGCTTTCCAGAAACCCCATCGCCCTCCCACCACCCCGCAGGAGTGGCGCGGGGGTACATACCGGGCTGATACGGTGTTGGGTACTCTTCGCAACTCGAGATGATCAGAGCTGCGAGCAGCGCACCTGCAATTCGTACTAGGGGGAATTGATTCACCAAGCGGCGGATACTATTCAACGGGTGTTTACGCATTCAACTCTAAAGTCGATTTTGATAGGGCGACTGGCCGCCTCGGAAAACCGCTCAGTTTTCCAGGCCGAGACAGAGCTGTTAGAGTTCTTTCAGCGGGGCAAGTTTGACGCTTTACTCAGCGAGAAATACGCTCATATCCATGACCAGAGTGCAACCGCCGATTAACGTAGAAAAATGGATCGAAGAGAACGCCGACAAATTCAAGCCGCCCGTGAGCAATCGGTATCTTTATGATGGTCGGGATTTCTTCGTAATGGTCATTAAGGGACCGAACGCACGCAACGATTTTCATCTCGTGAATTCGGAAGAGTACTTTTACCAGCTCAAAGGCGACATTAAGGTGCGTATTCGCGAAGGCGATCGAATCGTTGATCACATTGTACGGGAGGGTGAAACCTTTTTCATTCCACCGAATGTGCCGCACTCACCCCAACGTCCGCCCGACACCATCGGTTTGGTTGTGGAGCGCCGCCGGCCGGCCGGGGAAAAGGAGCACGTGATTTTCTACTGCGAAAATTGTGGAGCAGTGGTTGAAGATATCCACTTCGATTGCGCAGATATCGTCGACCATTTTAGCAAAGCAATGGTCGAATTCTGGAGCGACGACGCGCGTCGTACTTGCAAAAGCTGCGGTAAGAAAGTGGAAAAAGCCGAGCCGGTAAAGGCGCTGTAGCGCGTCTGTATCGCACGTCTTTCTACGTTGGCGTTTCACAGAAACGCCCTACAATTCCAGCCGGTGAAAATCGATCTGCACACCCACATTCTGCCGCGCGATTGGCCGGATCTGGATGCCAAATATGGCTACGGCGGTTTTGTGCGACTGGATCATTACAAGCCGTGCTGCGCACGCATGATGGTGGGCGACCGGTTTTTCCGCAACATCAACGACAACGTTTGGGAGCCAATGCGTCGAATCGAAGAGATGGATGAGGAAGGCATCTCGATGCAGGTCCTTTCGACGGTTCCGGTGATGTTCAGCTACTGGGCAAAACCGAGTGATGGGCTCGATCTCTCCCGTCGGCTAAACGATCACATTGCCAACGTGGTTCGCGATCATCCAGCGCGCTTCACCGGTCTTGGAACAATTCCGATGCAGGACCCTGATCTCGCCGCGGCGGAACTCGAACGCTGCATCAAAGAGCTTGGTCTGCGTGGCGTCGAGATCGGAACGCACGTCGATGCGAATCCGGATTTCGGACGCGTGGATACTCTGAACCTTGATAATGCAGCGCTTCAGCCGATCTGGAGCACAGCCGAGGAACTCGATGCCGGGATCTTTGTTCATCCATGGGACATGCTGGGCCGCGAGCGCATGCCGAAGTACTGGCTGCCCTGGTTGGTGGCCATGCCGGCAGAAACATCGCTTGCGATCTGTTCCATGATTTTCGGAGGCGTCTTCGAGAAATTTCCGAAACTCCGCGTCGCCTTTGCGCACGGCGGTGGTTCATTTCCATTTACCATCGGTCGGGTCGATCACGCATTTCGCGTGCGCCCGGATGTGGTTGCGGCGGAAAACACCGTCAGTCCACGCCAGTATTTGACTCACGACGGACTACCGGCACGGTTTTACGTCGATTCACTTCTGCACGACGCCGACGCGCTGAGTTTGCTTCTGAAATTGTTCGGGGCAGAGCGGATAGCATTCGGTTCGGATTACCCCTTCTCGTTAGGCGAAACGCATCCGGGTAAACTGATCGAATCCATGAAACTTCACGACAAGGAGAAAGCGCAAATCTTTTCGGGAACGGTACGAGAATTTCTTCGGCTTTGATGGCGGATTCGATGAAGCGATAGCTGTCATTCCAAGCGAAGTCGAGGAACCCCGTGAACAACTATCGGGAACGCCGCGGGATCCTTCGGCTGCACTTCGCTCCGCTCAGGATGACCCCTGGCCAGGCGGCGTCACAATTCGTGTCGGATGGCCCAGAGATCGTGAAAGACCGGCCGAAACAACGATTCCTTCAAGAACGGAACACCCGGTGATCCGCCCGTGCCTTTCTTCGCGCCGATGGTGCGTTCCACAAGTTTGACGTGTCGATAACGCCACTCCTGCAAGCCTTCATCAAAATCGGTCATCAACTCAAACAGGATCGAGCATTCAGGCGAGCTCTTATATAGGCGCAGAATCTCTTGCTGCACTCGTTCGTCTGGTCCATTTGGTTGCGTGACGTCACGATTCTTTAGTTCTGTCGGGATCTGTGCGCCGTGAGTTTGCAGAAAATCGTAGAAATGATCCACCACAGTCCGTTCATGCAGGCGTTGTTTCAGCTGCTCGTAGCCTGGATAATCCGGCTTTAAATAATTCATTGTTGCTGCGCGCTTGTATCCAAGTGCGAACTCGACCTCCCGAAATTGCACCGATTGAAATCCTGATGCGGTTTCCAGGCGGTCACGGAAACTCGAAAACGACGACGGCGTCATCGTCTCGAGAATGTCGATCTGCGCCACGAGTACTTTCATGATGGTACGCACGCGCTTGAACGTATGGATTGCTCCGAAAAGATCGCCTTCGGAAAAGTTCCTCTTTATTTTGTCGAACTCATGTAGCAACTGCTTGAACCAAAGTTCGTACGTCTGATGGATGATGATGAAAAGCGTCTCGTCGTGCTCCGGTGGGCTGGAGCGTGGCTTCTGAAGCGAAAGCAGCGTTTCAAGATCGAGATAACTGGCGTACGTCAGCGAAGCCATGGACTCATGCTCGCTCCAACGCTTTAACGTTTCAACGCTTTAACGCTTCCCTGGCCGCCGTAGCCTCGGCGAAGGATTCAAACGGCATACGCATTTAATTCTCGACAACTTCACCGAGCGAGACCTGTTGATTTGCCCCGTTATACGTAACGAGATGTCCAGAGACGAAACCGGAAATTCGGCTGGAAATCGGTCACGTCCTCTTCATCGACACCGTCGCGTATTCCCTCGCTTGCATGGCGCCGCGATCACTTCGGTCGTTCATAATCAAAGATTGATGTGACGCCGGGGTTTCGTCATGCTTCACCTCGAACCTTCCCGGAGCGTATTTTATGAAAAAGATAACCATCTGCGTCATCGTTTTGCTGATTATTTGCGCCAGCCTGCGTTCCGCAATGGCCGCCGACAAAATCGATGTTCCAAAAATCATTACCAAGTCCGATGTCGAGAAAATTCTGGGCGTGCCGGTCAGAGACGCCAAGGGCCGCAACAAGAACGGCACTGACGGCTACTACGAGTCGGAGTGGAGTTATCGTTCGATCGAAGGCAATAAAGGGTTCTATTTCGACGTTCTTTATCCTGGGGAGGGCGCTCCACCGCATCTTACTCAGACAATGTTTTCCATGCTGCCCGCCGATAAAAGCAAATCGACTCCCGTCGACGGTCTTGGTGACAAAGCCATCTTCTGTCCTAACGAGACCGGCATGGCAATGTTGCATGTTCTCAAGGGCGACATCCTCATCACGATTGGGTTTCACGGTGACGCTCCAAAGACGGTTCTCGATTCGGAAAAATCGATGGCTGCAAAAATCCTTTCCAAACTCTAGAGCGACTAAAGCGCTGGTAGAGGAAGTCCGTGGACCGTTAGGAAATTCCGAAAAAGCGTCAGAGTTCCGGAACTTCCGAAAACCTGTCGGTTGAACTTAGCCGACCTGCCGCAAGTAATATTCATCCCACGCTGCAGGAATGCTTTCACGCGCTGAGTAGGGCCCGGGTTCGTAGGCGCGCGACGAAATGCCCTTCTGGCTCAACTCGCACACATGCCAATCCTGCTTGTTTACCATGTCCCAGAACCTAACAGCATCTTCCGGATCAAAATCGCTGCGCTCGAATGCATCAGGATTAAAAAACCAGTCGCAGAAGATCAGGGTGCGTTCAGGCGACAGCGGTTCAAGTCGATGCACCATCACGTAATCCGGATGCAGACTCAGCAGCATGTTCGGAAAAATGGAATAGTAGAAAACGAACCGGAAATCTTCGTCCTCGAAATTGCCGACCGGCAACGCGCAGGCATTGCCGCTCATCGTCAGGCTTTTGTCGCTCGCGATGCGCATGAATCCGCCTAAAAACGGTCCTTCGGTCAGATCGTTTTCCGCGGAGTCGTAGGGCGAAATCTTCGACAACTCTGGGTGCACACCCAAACAGTGATAACACTCCGAGTAGTTTTGAAACATTAACTTCCAATTTGCCTGGACGTCGTACTCGATCCGTTTCGCGGAGCGCAACCCTGTCAGATTCCACCGTGAAAACTTTCCGTTAAGCGGCTCAAACCATTTCTCCAGTGACATGTAGCCGCCTCGCTCTGTCGAGGCGTCTGCCAGATTCAGGAAAATAAAACCTTCCCAAAGACCAAGCCGCGCCGGTTTCAGCGGATATTCAGTTTTGATGAAACCCGGCGTTTCATCCATGTGGGGCGCGCCGAGCAATCGGCCATCCAGCGCGTACGTCCACGCGTGGTATGGACACTGAATCGCTGCAGCGTGTCCACTTTGCTCTTCGCAGAGTCGCGCGCCGCGGTGACGGCAAACGTTGTAAAACGCGCGGATGGTCGAGCGTTGATCTTTCGCGACGATCAAGCTTTCGCCGTCTACTTCCGCAAGGAAATAGTCGCCCGGTTCGGCGAGCTGACTTTGATGGCCGACCAATACCCAATTGGCAGCGAAAATTTTGTGCAACTCTGCAGCAAAAATTTCCGGCGAAACAAAATAGCGTTGCGACAGGGTCCGCGAAGTTTCACCCGCTTTAGATAATTGCGGACGAATTTTTGTCTCTGTCGCACTCATCGGCTCAATCTCAATGGATGGAAGTTAGATGACAAAACACGTCTACATCACGGCGAGGCGCACACTCAGTTCTATGTTGAGTCTTCGGCGTTGGTCGTTTCCTTGATGGCGCTACGCCAGCACCGCCCGGTGAAACTCGTACCAATCGTCGAGATTGTTCAGGTTAACCGCGTCTTTGAATGCAGAAGCGTCATCTGCGATTCCGCACGCGCCGAGAATACTCTTGCGGGTTTCATCGTCGTGGTTGTAACCGCGCACCGCCGCGTTGTGTTTCTCGACGGCGTCCCGATTCAACGATTTTGCGTTCTTTTTCACCCAGGCCTCGAACTGCGGATAGGTGGGCCGGCTTTGCCTGATGTAATCTCGCACAGCTTGTTCTTCGAGACCCAGCGCGGCGAGCGTCATCGCGTCGTAACCCTTACCAATACCCGGATATCCGGAAGCGAGTTTGCCGTTCTCCTCCAGCGAGACCTTCTGCCAAAGGCGCGGGAGATGCAGAACGCCAAGTGGCCCGGCGATACCGGAACTAATTAATGGAACGTATTTATCAGCCATAGTACTGATTTCCGTAATCCCGCGGTCGAGTAATTGCAAGTCTCCACTGGTGATACTGAGCTTTGCTGTACTGCTGGCGACCATACACGCACCTGTAGCCACGGCGATGTGCGCCGTCGGGAAATCCTTGGGGCTCGATGATCGAACGCCGCATAGGGGCGTGGCTACAACCCGAAGACGGTTATTCGTTTCCGGTCTCTGGCTTGGGCAGAGGAGATGAAATCTGTACTTGGGTGATTTTGCTGCCCGGCTCGCGGCTGGCCTCCAGTTCGACTTCCTGCCTGGGATCGGTGCGCGTGCTGAGAAACAGGATCCTCGTGATCTTACCGTTCACACTCAGTTTATTAAGGCTCTGATTCAGATTGTTTGTTGCGGTCGCAGCTGCTTGCCAGCTCTCCGCAATCTTCTCTGGGGCAACGGATGAGGTGCCGGTCTGAACGATTTTGACTTCCTCTTCGACCACCTTTTTCGTCGGCTTATCCGCCGGTTTGAAGTCTGGAGTGGTCGGCGTCCAATCGGGGAATGCGACAGGACCCGGTTCATCAAGTTGTTTCTTTAGCGCGGTCTGTAATTCCGCCTTCTCGCGTTTTTCGTCCTGCTCCTGTTGCGCTGCTTGTTCCTTTGCCATTGCTTCTAAATCGGCAAGATTTTTCCGGCTATCGCGCGATCCGGAGCCTTTTTGCAAATCGCCCGCTTTCTTTTGCATCTCCTGCGCTTGTTTCAGCAACTGCTGAAGGTCGGGATCATCCATCGGATTGTCTTGGGCGCCAAGAAACGGGGTGAAAAGGGCGCTGCAGAGAACGAGAACAGAAAAAAGTCGGCGTTGTGCGTGCATTCGAAAAGAATAGCCAGCCATTGGTTCTCCTTACAATGCAAATAAGTGACCGATGTTACGGATCGGCTACCAGATACAATTTCCTCTATCGGATCATATCTTTAGTTTTCCAGCGGTGATTGACGAGATCGTATATTACGATATCGTAATACCCTTTGAAAGAAGCTGTGAACGAAAGTATTACCGCAGAAGGGCATCCATGACTGATGTGGAATTGACGCGCGGTCTCGAACGAGGCGAAACCCCGAACGAGGGTTTCCCACATGCTTCGCACTTGCATGTAGCGTGGGTTTATCTCGCCGAGTCGTTATCAGTGCAAGAGGCTGGCGATAAGATGCGCGCGACATTGCGACGATTCGTCGGTGCGGCCGGCAAACCGCAGAAATATCACGAGACCATCACATTGTTTTGGGTTTACCTTCTCGCACGGGCGCGGTTAGACAGCGGCGCAGAACGTTTGGAAGACGTTGTGCATGCAAATCCGCAATTGCTGGAAAACAATTTTCCACTCGCTTACTATTCAGCCGAACGGCTTTTTAGTGACGAAGCTCGAGTTTCTTGGACGGAGCCGGATTTAAAACCGTTTTCAATCGATGCAATTGCGACTTGTTCACCCAGTGCATCGCGCGACGCACCGGATCGGGCTTTATCTTGATGACCTTGGAGAGCCCGGGTTGACGCAGGGCGAAGCCCATATCCTAGCGCTTCTCAATCATTCCGGTCGCGCCAACGTAGCCCATCTTCATCATGGCCTGGCGCACAAGCGATCTACGCTGACCAGCATTCTCGATCGTTTGGCAAGACGCGGATTGATCACGCGCGCCGTCGGCGAAACAGATCGACGGACATTCATCGTGCGACTAACGGGAAAAGGCCGAAAACTGGCGCGCCGTATTTACCAACATCTGGCGGTGTTGGAACGCGCCGTTACCCGTCGCGTTACCGCTGCCGATATGAGGAGTTTCAAGAGGGTCGTCGCCGCGCTGGAACAGGAAGCACATCAACGCTGTGGCACCAGAGGCGCTCCAGGGAGTCGTATCCGCAAGAAGGCAGCGCGTTAGAGCTCGGCAGCATGCGTCGATGCAATTGCTCTTAGGAGCGGGCGAGTAAAAATGTGACGGTCAAGATTCCGATGGAGAGAAGACTGATGGCAGCGATGTAAAGAATTCGGTCCTGCAGTTGGGCGCGTCTCGCTGCTGCTGAATAAGGGATTCTTGTGAATGTGACCATCGTGTAGAGCGGCAGATATAGTCCCGGCAGGGCGGCTTCCAGCGCGTGATCCAGTTTCTTCTTCGCGCGAAACGTTTTCGATGCAGTCCTGTCTCGCATCTCGATAAAATTTCGAATCGCAAGATCGGCAAGCGCGTCGACGTTTTCTTTGCGGCGCCGAAAGTATTCGATGAAGGCGTTCTCGCGGTTTTCGGGAAATTCTTGAAGACACTCATCCAGCACGACGCAATCTTCGAAAGCGGCATTCATCCCCTGGCCGTAAAAGGGGACCACGGCGTGCGCGGCATCGCCGACAAGGCAGGCTTTGTCCCGGTAAAACCATGGCGCGCAGCGAATCGTCACGAGTGAACCGGTTGGATTATTTCGAAAATCCTCGAGCAAAGTTGGCATGAGCGGCACTGCATCAGGAAATTCTTCCTCAAAAAATCGGTGTACGTCGCCCTCCGTCTTAGTCGTCGCGAAGCTCCGGGGTCCTTCAAATTCCCAGAAGAGCGTGCAAGTAAAGGAGCCGTCGGGATTTGGGAGCGCGATCATCATGAAACTTTTCCGGGGCCAGATGTGGAGCGCGTTCTTTTCCATCTGCCATGAGCCGTCCGCTCCTGGCGGAATGGTCAATTCCTTGTAACCGTGGGCCAAATAACTTTCGTCGTATTGAAAACCGGCGATCGCGTTCTGCATCGATTTGCGGACTGCTGAAAATGCGCCATCGACGCCTAGCACGGCATCCCCCCGCTCGGTAACGGCGCCTTTTGCTGTTTCCAAATGGGCAATCGCGGAGTCGATATCTACGCCGATGCATTTGTGATTGAAATGGACACGAACATTGGCATGCCGCTGTGCGGCTTCGATGACAGTTGCGTTGAGCGCCGCTCTCCCGATCGAGTTGATACAGTTTTTCGGATCGACGTCATACGGGGCGAAATGCAGCGTACCGGATTTGTCGTGGATCATCCGGCCGCGCATTGGAATTGCGTTTCGCAACGCTTCGTCAGCAATTCCAATCTTTTTGAGCGCATGGATCCCGCGTGTTGAAATTGCCAGATTGATTGAGCGCCCGCCGACGATGTTGCCTTCGCGCGGGTCGGCGCGCCTTTCATAGAGATTCACTTCGTGTCCACGCCGCCCGAGGTACGCTGCCAGCAAGCCCCCGGCTAATCCGGAACCAATCAGTACGAATTTGGACACTCGAAAAACATGAATGAATCAGGAGATTTGGAAAACAGGAAACATGCAGTGGGTTTCTCGCGAAGTTTTTCGGAGCTACCGATCACAACAATTTTGCCACTGTCCAAGAATTTACGAATCAGGAATCCAAGAAAGCAGGAAAGTGCGATGGCGTCTGACACAGACGCCCTACAATTCCTTAAACGCGTCGCCGAGGTGATCAAGAACGTCGCGTGGCAACAGTGATTCCTCGCTCTGGTAGCCGTTGAAAATTGCGATCTCCGCTGCGCGTCCGCACAGCCATGCTCCAACTCGGGCGGCATCGTAAGGCGAGAGGCCTTGCCCCAGCAAACCAGCGCAAACTCCGGTGAGAACGTCACCCATTCCTCCAGTGGCCATGCCGGGATTGCCTGTGCTGTTGTAGCTCAACGGCCTATCGCGTTCAGCGACAATGGTGCGACTGCCTTTGAGCAAAAGTGTGACCGGAAAACGATCACAAAATTTCGTCGCCGTTTTCGCGCGCGACTCTTGCTCTTTTGGAAACAACCGTTTCATCTCGCCGGGATGCGGAGTCAGCAGTCGTTTGCCCTTGCAACACCGCAACGCCGAAGTTTTTTCGGAAACAATGTTCAGTCCGTCTGCGTCGAGCACCATCGGCTCCTTTACTTTTTCAACGAGCTCAAGGATCTCTGCGGCGTGCGATTTGCCAAGACCGGGACCCACGGCCCAAACGTCGGCTTTTTCCTTGAGCAAATGACGATAGGAGGCGACCGGCTTTATCATCGCTTCCATGAACGCCGCACCGGCGACAATTTTGTAAATCTCTTCTGGGACGAAGACTTCTACCAGGCCGGCGCCTGCCCTGAGCGCACCTTGTGAAGCCATGAGCGCGGCGCCAACGAATCCCTTGGAACCCGCTACGATGCCGATCCGGCCAAATTGATTCTTATACGAATTATACTTCCGCCGAGGTAGCAAATCGCGAAAATCTCCAGGGGTTGCAATAATTTCCCTGGGTTCGGTTTTCGCCTGCCGCAATTCTTCCAGCGGCACGACCACGAGCCGGCCTGCATAATTGGCCGCGCCGTCAGCGACGAGACCTCGCTTTGGATAACCAATCGTTACAGTGAAATCGGCGACTACGCAGTCGCGATCTGCCCGACCGGAATCGGTATCGAGACCGGTTGGAAGATCTACGGCAAAGACGTAGGCGCGCTTTGTATTCCGCAAGTGATTGATTGCGCGACAGGCACGGCGAATCGGCTCGCGGAGAGGTGGTTTTGCACCGACGCCCAGCAAACCATCCAGAATAATTAACGGAGGAGTACCGAGATACGCATCAGTCGCAATTTTGTCCTGAGCAAAAGACAACTGATCAGCTGCGTATGAAAAGAGCTCCAGGATAGTGATGCCAACGTCCTGCGCCTGGCCATTACTCCATGCAGGCATTGTGGCACTTGCGTTTCGCAAATCGCTCAACTTCTTGCGGGTTAGATTGCTGCAATCAGCTTCATCGAAAGCGAGCCGCACTTCGATTTTCCATCCGCACTGCTGTAAACATTGTGCCGCAAATAATGCGTCTCCTGCGTTATGTCCTTTCCCGGCGAAGACAATGCATCGGCCGGGTTTGTGGAAAAATTTTGTCACTGCCTGAGCGACACCGGCGCCGGCCTTGTTCATCAGCGCCTCCACTTCGATGCCAGTGGCAAATGCAGCCTGTTCCGCGGCTTGCATCTGCGCCGAAGTCACAATTGGCAGGTCCAATTAACCCTCCCGATTTGATGAGACCACGTGCGCTTCTATGTCGGCCGGTTTCGATGAAGTCTTCTTCTTCTTTCGTCGAGTACTCTTCTTAGCTGACCGTTTCGACCGACTCTTTTTGGAACTGCTGACCTTCGTTTGATCGATATACGGTTGCATCGGGATGCTTTCGGTCGTTGCGACTCGGGTGGTACTGAAGGAGCTGGCAACGGAATTGCGTCTGCCAATTCCGGCTGCGATTTCTTCGGCAAGTTTTTGACGGTAAGAAGCGTTTTGGGCGTAGGAAGCTTCAGTTGGATTGGTAAGGAAACCGCATTCGACGAGGATTGCGGGAATGTTTGTCCTTCGCAGCACGAAATAACCACGGCGACGCACTCCGCGGTTTGGCGACGGCGCTCCGCCGGCTACGTAATGATGAATTGCCGAAGCGAGCGCCAGGCTGTCCCGGCTGTAGAAATACGTTTCGATGCCGTCGGCGCCTCTGCGCGTGGCCGAGTTGAAATGGATCGAGACGAAAATGGCGTTGCGATATTGGTTGGCGATTGCGGTCCGTGTTCCCAACGGAACGAAGACATCGCTATCCCTGGTCATCACCACCCGATAGCCGCTGGCGGAAAGGACATTTTTGAGTCGCTGCGCCACATCGAGAGTCATGTCTTTTTCTGAAACCCTCTGGCCGGGAATTCCGCCGCGATCGTAGCCGCCATGTCCGGCATCGATGACAACAGTGGTCCCTGAGCCATCGCCTCCGGAACTTCGGCTGCTCTTCGCGCCGTACGAGCTAGCTGCCAGGGATGTAATCATGAGCGCGGCAGCCGAAAAACCGATTCGGAAGGAATTCCTGTGCATCATCTGTCCTCTGCACGCCCTCCGGGTGGGCGAGCTGAAAGTTTCGGCGCTTTGCTACCTGAGCTCTGCGCAGGCGCTTCGACCATGCCGCCACGCACAGCTACTTCGCCACCACCTGAATGAACCAGGTGGGGCCGGGTTTTCGTCTCCATGAACGACGTGTGCTCCAATAATTCGCCATTCAATCCGACCCGTGCATACGACCAGGCGCGTGGAGCGGCACAATGCAAAACATGCAATTGATTGGCCCGATCGATTTCGGCCTGGGGTTGCTCGAAAGAGATCGTGCGGCCTAACGAAAAAGTGGCATACACCACACCGCTATCTTTGTCCTGGACCCGCACATACAAAGAGGTGTGGTCTGGAAAACGGTTGGTCAGCAGCGAATACGTTCGTACGTCGCCGGATGCGCCTCCACCATTCGGAACGCCGACTGTTTGCTGCCAGATCGGCCTCGCGTCGGTGACCTCAAAGACCCGGGGCGCGGAGTAGAAGAATTTTCCCAGATCCGCGAAGTAAACATTCGTGCGCACATGATAGGCGCCGTATTCGTGGACGGGATAGATGGGTGTGAGATCGATCTGGCGCGTGACTCGCTGGCCGGCCTGGATTCGCAGCGGCGGCTCCCGATTTGCACTGTTGAGCGGGCCAATCGGCTGTTCCTCGCTGCCTGTAATTTCAAATCCTAACCAGGATTGCCCGTCCGCATCATGAAGTTCAATATCGCGCCCGGCAAGATTGGTGATTGCGATGGTCGCCACCACCGGTTCGTATGCAATGTATTGTAAGCGGCTGAATTTGAGATCCACTTGGACCTGCGCTTCTGCCACGGCTACACAAGCGAAAACAAACAACCATGGAAGGACGCGTCTTAGATTGTCCGTCAGAACGCGTCTGGTTCGCAGGCAAACGACCCCGTCTTTAAGCGATCGTATCATCGTCCGGAGGGGGTTTTCGAAAGAGGAAACTGCTGCAAGAGCCGCGCCGGTTCCGCCTGAACAGCTTGCAAATCGTCTCCATAGTAAACGCGAACGATGTAGCCGAGGTATTTCCGTTGTCCGGTGTCCGCGGAATTTTTTGAACCCCGACCCTTTTGGCCTGGGCGTACTTTTGCCGCTGCTTCCGACAGCGATGATTCAGACAACGCGCCGTTGGTTTTTGCGCGCACATAGCGCACCATGAGTACTTCCGGGTTTGTTTCAGACCAGTCGTGTTTCGAGGTGAGCCATTCGTTGCTGACGTCGGCATCGGTCAGCTTGATATCCTTGTCATTCACAATGTCGTAAAGAAACACCAGGATTTTGACTTTGTTATGATCGATGGCGGCGCCTGGTTCTTTTTTAATTCCAATCTCGAGTGCCAGATTTGTTTCGGTGTCCGGATCGGGTGTTTCCTTGGTTTTAACCTCAGAAATTCCCATGATTGGGCCGTCCGCATTACCACCGACATCTTTGTGCGATGGAACTTCTGTTTCCGCAGGGGCGCCGCCTGGCTCGACCGTCGGTGGAGCGGGAACTCCGACCTTCAACCGGCGGTCGGCTAACGCATATGTCGCGCTATCAGACGGGCTGATTTGTTTAATTCTGCGCCAGACGTCGTTCGCGCGATCGAACAACTGCATTGACTCGTAAGTCTGCGCCATTTCCTGGAGCACGCCAGTATTGTCCGGTTCGCTGTCCGACGCTTCCTGAAAACGAGCAAGCGCGTTCGTCATGTCGCCCCGGTCCCGGAATTCTTTGCCTTGTCGCAGCAACTGATCAACGACCGACGCAGCGGGTGAAGTCGCTGCTGCGGGTTGCGGGACGCTTGGCTGTGTCGCCGCTGGGGCTGGAGCTGGCGTCGATGCAACCGCCGGCGCGTGCGTGATTGCCGCAGTAATTGGCTGCGCCGAAATGCTGTTCGCCCGTGCCCTGCCGACATAATACGACGTCGCAAAGAAAACCTGGCCTATCCCGACGATTACAATCACTCCCAGTGCGACGTGGAAGCTTGGATCGATTTGAATAGACCGTGAAAGGAGGGTCCGCATTGAGCAATAAAGTCAATTTTGTACGCGCGTTATTGCCAGCCTGTCAACCTCTGCCCGGTATTTGACCGCCGAAAGGCCAAAAAGTTAGAACGCCAATGCCTCACTCATCGCGAGATTTCGTCCTGGCTAAGAATTTTGAATCCTTCCCCCCTGAGCACAGAGGACGCGCAATCTGTATCATCCACGTGCAGCGCGATCGCGGAAAATCCACGTGGACGAATTAGCAGGGGATAGGCGAAATGCACATTAACCTCCGCCATTACCAACGCCGCGAGCAGTTTTACCAGTTGCGTCGCCACTTCTCGCATCTCCACTACCACCACCTGGCTCACACCGAAACCGACATTGTTTTCCCTGAACAATGTCTCCACTTGCTGCGGATCGCTCGCGATGATCCGCGCAATGGCTGAGTCAGTGGATTCCGATACGCTGAGGCCGACGACATGCGTGTGATGCGTGCTAAGCAGCTTCACAATGTCCAGCATCGCCCCCACTTTGTTCGGAAGAAACACCGAGAACTGCTTCACCAGCGGCCCATCCAGTTGCGAACTTGTTTGCGGCAGATTGGCAGTCATTTGAAATGATGGTAGCGCGACGGAAACTCAGGCGCCGCGCCAGTTCAAACTATCACATTGTAGAGGTTTCGTTGGCAAACGTAATGTGGTTCGTTTTGAGCTCAAGATTACCAAAGCAACGAAACGACGCCTCCGCAGCGGTCACCCCTTGAGAGCGGCTACGATTTAACGTGGCGAAGCACGCTCGCCGCCTTACATTCGCTGTCCGAATATGGAAGACGAAAACGAGCTGATCGCGCTCAGACGGAAAAAACTAGAGGCGCTGCGCGCGAAAGGCATCCAACCATTCGGCACCGGTTTTGATGTTAGCGGATCGATCGCGGAAGTGCGCGAGCAATTTAAGGATGGCGCAACATTTCGTGTAGCCGGCCGTATCACCGCGCATCGAGACATGGGCAAAAGCCACTTTCTCGACCTGCGTGACGCCACCGGGCGCATTCAAATCTATCTGCACGCAAAAGAGGTTGGACCGGAATTGTTCGATCTGTTTCGGCTGCTCGACCTTGGCGATTTCATTGGCGTGGAAGGAACATGTTTTGTCACGAAGAGTGGGGAACCGACCGTAAAAGTCCGAACCTTCCAATTGCTCGCGAAGACGCTACGACCGCTTCCGGAAAAATGGCACGGATTACAGGACATCGAAGCGCGTTACAGGCAGCGCTATCTTGATCTTCTCACCAACGAACGTTCGCGCGCAGTGTTCGAAAAGCGGATCGTTATTGTTCGTGAAACGCGCCGGTTTTTTGAAGCCCGCGGCTTCGTTGAAGTGGAAACACCAATTTTACAATCCATTGCCGGAGGTGCGGCAGCACAACCCTTCAAGACGCGGCACAACGCGCTCGGCATAGATTTGTATTTGCGCATTGCGCTGGAGCTTTACCTGAAACGCCTGCTGGTAGGCGGATTCAACAAGGTATTCGAAATCAACCGCAACTTTCGCAACGAAGGTATTTCGCGAAAACACAACCCCGAATTCACGATGCTTGAGGCGTACTGGGCCTACGCCGATTTCGACAAGATGGCGAATCTGGTCGAAGAATTGATTTGTCAACTCGCAGAGAAGGTTCACGCCCTTGACGCTGCAAAAGTGGAGGGCGGAGCGCCTGACGCGGGAAATCGGAGGAGCTCACCCCTCCAGATCGAGCATCGAGATGCGGATGGAAATGTTACCCGCACCATCAATTTGAAACGACCATGGCGCCGCGTGCGATATCGAGATGTAATGCGCGACGTGGCGGGCCAGGATTGGTTTGAGCTCTCACCGGAGCAGCGGCGCCAACGCGCCACCAGTGAATTCAAACTCGAAATCTTGCCGCAACTGGCTGACTTCGAGGTGACGCAGCATGTATTCGAGAAGCTGGTCGAAGATAAAACGATTGATCCGCTGTTTGTGACACATTGTCCGAAAGAGCTCGTACCGCTGGCCAAACAGAACGCAGAAGACAGTTCGCTTGTCGACGTTTTTGAGCTGGTCATTAACGGCGCGGAGATCGCTCCAGGCTATAGCGAACTGAATGATCCGATTGTGCAACGTCAGCGTCTGGAAGAACAGGCTGGGGAAGAGAAGCAAAACATCGACGAGGAATTTCTGCTCGCGCTCGAACACGGAATGCCGCCGGCTGGCGGTTTCGGGATTGGAATCGACAGACTCACGATGCTCCTGACTGGCGCTGAATCCATTCGCGACGTGATCCTGTTTCCCTTGCTTAGACCAAGAAAGCTGTAGCCGTCGCTCTGTGAGCGACGTAAATCCCAAGCGATATTACGCTGGCGCTTCGCACAGCGAAGCGGCGACAAACGGCGATGCTTAGATCCGGCCTCTGGCACAAACGCCCTACAATGACGTTCAACATCATTCCGATCACGGCGGACTGCAGACCGCCGCTGCTTGTTCTATGATTGGCGATGCGGCGAATGATTTCATTGCTGTTTTTGATCGTCTGCGCGTCTGCGGTGGCAATCGTACCGGCGAAACCTCAGCACCATGTGATGGTGGTTGTGTGGGACGGAATGCGTCCGGATTTTGTGACGCAACAGAATACGCCGACGCTTTGGAAGCTGGCACGCGAGGGCGTTATATTTCGCAATCACCATTCGGTGTATCCCAGTGCAACGATGGTAAATGGCACCGCCATGATGACCGGTGTTTATCCCGGCAGGAGCGGTATCATTGCGAACCACGTCTACCGGCCGGATATCGATCCTAACCACACTGTCGACGTCGAACTGTCGCCCATAGTAAGAAAGGGCGATGAACTCTCGGGTGGGAAATACATTGCTGTTCCAACAATTGCCGAACTGGTGCAGGCCGCGGGCGCTCGCAGTTTGATTAGCGCTGCGAAAACTGTCGGGCTTTTGTTGGACCGGCGTGCAAATGACAGCGCGGCGAATAACAGCGTGACGTTGTTCGCAGGTAAAGCACTACCGGGCGCGGCGCTTGATCCGATCATTGAACAGCTTGGCTCGTTTCCGTCTGCTCTTTTGCAACAGGATTCCTGGACGACCAAAGCATTGGTAGACGTGCTTTGGAAAGACGGCATCCCGACTTTTTCGGTTCTGTGGCTGGGCGAGCCGGACCTTACGGAACATGGGACGGCGCCCGGAGATCCTGCGGCCATAGCTGCGATCAAATCGGCTGATGAAAATCTCGCCGTGGTTCTCTCGGCATTGGATGAACGAAAAGGCCGGGGCACAACGGACATTTTTGTTGTATCGGATCATGGGTTCTCCACGATCAGACGCTCAATTGATCTGCAAAAAGTTCTGGGTAAGGCGGGCTTCGCCGCGGCGACAGAATTCAATGGTCAACCAAAGCCAGGCGACATCATGCTGGCCGGTAATGGTGGCAGCGTTTTGTTTTATGTTATCGGACACGACTCGGCGGTGACGCGGCGTTTGGTCGAATTTTTGCAACGATCGGATTTCGCGGGGGTAATTTTTACAAAACAACCGATGGAGGGAACATTCGCGCTGGAACAAGCGAACATTCAAAATGATCGCGCGCCCGATGTAGTGATGGCGTTCCATTGGGATCCTTCAAAAAATCAATTTGGCGTGCCGGGAATGATTGATGCCGATTGGCAACGAGCGGCAGGAAAGGGAACCCACGCCACGCTCAGCCGTTTCGACATGCATAACATGCTGATTGCTTCCGGTCCGGATTTTAAGCGGGGCGAGACGAATGATTTGCCAAGTGGAAATGTCGATATGACTCCGACGATCTTGCAAATTCTCGGCCTCAAACCGGCACAGAAGATGGACGGAAGAATCTTATCCGAAGCGATGACCGTCGGGCCATCTTCACAAAAGCCGGAAACTAAAATTGTTGAAGCTTCGAAACATTTCGAATCGGGAACTTGGCGGCAATCGCTTCAGGTCTCGCGCATCGGTTCGACTACCTATCTCGACCAAGGCAACGGCGGCTTCGTTGCGAATGAAAGGCCGGCGGTTTCGTCTGATCGGCGGTGAGGCGGCGTCGAAGCCGCTATTCGAGCAGCGACAACGTTTGTAGATAGACGGTCTACTGTTCGTTGTCGGCGACCGATCGTCGTGCTCGACTACTCAACTCGACCCGATCGTTCACTGTTTGAATTTTCGCGTCCTGCTGCTTGAGGCGTTCTTCAAATTGCTCCCGTTGCTCAGCAATTGCCGCCTGAAACTGCTTGTGCTGCTCCGCAACGACTGAATTTAGTTTATTGATCGCCGCTTGCTGTTCCTCCACTTTCCGGTGCTCTTTCAAAAACTCGTTGAGCAACATCGCGTTCACAGACTCATAGCGTACAGTCTGAAGTTTGCCTTCCCGGTCGCACTTCACCAGATCGGGATTCACTTTTTCCACTTCTTCAGCCACCAACCCAAATTGCTGGATGTGCTGAGGATCAAACTCCCTTTTGTATCGGAAGCTGACGGGCTTCAGCGAGTACAATATTTCGCTGGCCTTATCCATCGGCTTGATCTGTTCTTTGAAACGCGCTGATGAAGGTACGGTTATTGTGCCGAGTTTTCCGTCGCTAGTGATGGAAACCGCGTCGCCGCCAACGGCATTTGCGCCGAAAATGTTCGCGATGTAGCAACTGTTATTTACGTTCGCGCCGTCGACAGGGCCGAGACAAATGACGTTGTTAGCGGTAGTGACATTGACAGCCGAGAAGGCACCCAGGGCGATATTCGAGGTTCCTGTGGTGTTATTGGCGAGTGCAGCTTGCCCGATCGCGGTATTTGTGTTGCCCCCTATGGTGCCGTACAGGGCGCCTTCTCCGATGGCCGTGTTGCCGCTACCGGTATGATTCTCATGGATAGCATCCGCCCCGATACCCGTGTTGTTGGTTCCGGTGGTGTCACTAAACAGTGCTGAATCGCCTTCAGCCGTGTTACCGTCGCCGGAAGTGTGAGCGCTCAGCGCGAAAGAACCGATGGCGGTGTTTCGCTCACTGCCGTCATCATTGTAGAGCGATTGATAACCGACGGCTGTGTTTCTGATGCCGGTATCGTGGAGGTACAGTGCTTGAGCACCGATAGCTGTGTTGGCGCTAGCGGCGCTGTTAGTGAATAACGCGTTATAACCAAAGGCGGTGTTACTGCTACCGATGTTGTTGTTAACAAGTGCAAAGGCGCCGGCAGCCGTGTTGTGATTCCCACCGGTGTTGGTGAGCAGCGCTCCAGCTCCAATCGCTGTATTTGAGTCTGCGGTGTTCAACGCGAGCGTCCCGGCGCCCACGGCAGTATTGAGGCCCGTGGCGGTCACGCTGAAGAGTGAAGACCAACCAACTGCTGTGTTTCCAAGGCCGGTGGTAAGGCTTTTCAGGGCGTTTTGTCCTTCGGCTGTGGTATAGTTGGGGTAGCCTCCATCCGGTGGCGGGACTACGCCGAGACATCTTGAAAAGGGTACAAAACCGGCACATGCAAGGACAAGCGTTGCAATAGCGGTTAACGTAGTTGTTCTAATCTGAAGTTCTGGATTCATAGAATAGTTTCTTTCATTCTCCCGGAGGGTTGCCCCTGCGACTGCGAGGTCTGAAAAGGAGAAGAAAACACCGGGAGAAACCGTTTTCTTACCTACTCCGGATCCAGATCTGTATAAGTGGCGACGAGCTTTGAAAAAGTTCTCGGCAGCGGTCAAGCCTTAAAATCGAAGGTCTATGTGAGAACAGCGCCTACCGCGGTGAGCGGACTTGGCGGCTGACACAGCCACTTCTACATTGAAATGGCTGTACGCATCGGATCCAGTGGCGCTTCGCGATTAAACCAGATCGAGAATGACAACGCGCCTTGATGTAGCAGCATTGACAGACCATTCGCGCCGCGTGCGCCGGCTTCATCTGCTGCTCGAAGCAACGCAGTTTTTGTCGGCCGATACACGCAGTCGAATACAATGTGGTGCGGTGCGAGCAATCGTGCCGGGAGCGGCGCGGGATCACTCGGATTCATTCCCAGCGGTGTGGCGTTAACGATCAGGTCGATGTCTGCGAGTTGCGCGCGTATCGCTGTCTCGTCCCATGGCAGGGTTTCGAATCGCGCGACTGGCCCGAGCACGCGGGGTTCGATGAAGAAAGGTTGCAACCGCTGCACAAGCGGGCTTGTCTTTACCGGCGTGCGGTTCACCAGGACCAGACGCTCACAGTTCTCCAAGGCGCATTGCCACGCAATGGCGTGACCGGTCCCTCCGCCGGCGCCCAGGATCATCACGCGCAAATCGCGCAGATCGATTGAGAACTCGCTGCGAATCGCTCGGGAGAATCCTTCAGCGTCGGTATTTGAACCCATTAATTTGTTATCGTGCAATCGAACTGTGTTCACCGCGCCGCAGCGGCTTGCTGATTCGTCAGCTTCGTCGATTTGGGTGAGGCCCGTGATTTTATGAGGCACCGTGAGATTGATTCCGACAAAATCGAGCTCTCGTACAAAATTAAGTGCCGACCGCAATTCGTTAGGGCGAATATGAAACCGCGCATATTGCATGTTGATGTCGAATGCGCGAAACGCCGCGTTTTGCATCTGCGGCGACAGCGAATGGGCCACCGGATCGCCCAAAATGCCCAGCCGAATCGGCGGATTGATCTCACGTGTGATTTCGCTCCAACGCTCCAGATCGGCGAGTGTGTAACGATCGGTAGTCTCCATATTTGCGATCGGAAATATTGAGGATACTACGCTCGCGCCCGAGCGCGAATGCGCCGCATCTGGGGAGCGCACGCGTCCCGCGTGCTGGCGAAGCCGTCCCGGATTCGCGAACTTGTCCTGAGGCTGCGCTGTCGAGGTGCTCCGCAATTCAGAAAAAGTTCATTTCGGCGCGACGCCGAAACCAGGCACGCGGGACGCGTGCGCTCCCCAGATTGGTGTCGATCGCGAAAGTTGTGGAGCGGTGGGTTGCTTTGTAGTTTTACGCTTTCAAGCATGACCACCGAAACGGACAGACCATCTGATTTTATTCGCGACATTGTCGAGCAGGATCTGCGCACGGGAAAATACAAACAAATTATCACCCGTTTTCCCCCCGAACCGAATGGCTATCTGCACATCGGCCACGCGAAATCGATCTGTCTTAATTTTGGAATCGCGCGTGAGTTTGGCGGCATTTGCAACATCCGGATGGACGACACGAATCCGACGAAAGAAGAGGCGGAATACGTCAGGTCAATCATGGCTGACGTGCATTGGTTGATCGACGGCTGGGCGGACAAACGACTGGGCGGCGCGCCGTTCTATGCGTCCGATTATTTCGATCGGTTTTACGAATATGCTGCGGAATTCATCCGCAAAGGCAAGGCGTACGTCGATGACATGTCTCGGGAGGAGACAGATGAATATCGTCGCCTTGGAAAGCCCAGTAATTTTCGAGATCGGTCGCCGGATGAGAGTCTCAATCTGTTTGCACGAATGAAAGCGGGCGAATTTCCCGATGGCGCGCGCACGTTGCGGGCAAAGATTGACGTCAACGCGGCAAACGTCTGGCTGCGCGATCCGGTGCTTTATCGCATTCGGCACGCGACGCATCATCGCACCGGCGACACATGGTGCATCTATCCGATGTATGATTGGGCGCATACGCTCAGCGATTACATCGAGGGGATCACACATTCGATCTGCACGCTTGAATTCGAAGTGCACCGGCCGCTTTACAATTGGATTCTCGATGCGCTCGAAATCCCGGAGCCGCGTCCGCACCAGTACGAATTCGCGAGGTTCAACCTGACATATACCGTGATGAGCAAGCGTAAGCTGATCGAACTGGTTAACGAAAAGCTCATCGATGGTTGGGACGATCCTCGGATGTTGACCATTTCAGGTCTGCGGCGGCGGGGCGTGACGCCGACGGCGTTGCGAAGCCTGGCTTACAACGTCGGAATTACAAAATATCCGAGTATCACCGACATGGCCCTGCTCGAGCACACGGTGCGCGATGAATTTAATCGCACTGCAACACGGCGCCTTGTCGTGTTGCGACCGATCAAAGTTGTTCTCACAAACTACCCGGAAGAAAAAACCGAAGAAATCGAGGCGATCAATAATCCAGAGAATCCAAATGCCGGGACCCGCAAAATCCCATTCAGCCGCGAGCTCTACATCGAACAGGACGATTTCATGGAAGCACCGCCGCCGAAATATTTTCGGCTTCGACCGGGTGGCGAGGTGCGGCTGAAATACGCTTACATTATCAAATGCGAGGAAGTGGTGAAAAATAGTGCCGGTACCGTGACTGAGATCCGATGCAGCATTGATCTGGACAGCAAATCAGGTGGACCGACTGCGGGTCGGAAAGTCAAAGGGACAATTCATTGGGTGAGCGCTCCGAACGCGATCGATGCGGATGTCCGATTGTATGATCGCCTTTTTACCGTTCCCGAACCCGACGCCGGGGGTGATTTCAAGTCGTTCATAAATTCGAATTCGCTGGAAGTAGCGAAGGCGAAATGCGAACCCGCGCTTGCCAATGCGCGTCCGGAAGAACGCTATCAATTCGAGCGTCTCGGCTATTTCACATTGGATCCCGATTCAACATCGGAGAAGCAAGTGTGGAATCGCACAGCTACGTTGAGGGATACTTGGGCGAAAGCGGCGAAGTAGGGAGCGCACGCGGCTCGCGTGCTGTTTTCGGCGCCTCGGCGAAAATGATCTGTCCAAGTGATGCGAAGCCGTTCGACTAGCCGTCGAACGATGTACGCCACCGCCGTGCGTTCCCCAGCACACGCGCTTGCGTGCTAGAGCATACCGAGCGCGCGGTCGATTCGCGCGAGCACTTTTTCTTTCCCGAGTACTTCGAGCAAGTGATAGAGGCTTGGACCTACGTTACTGCCAGTTGCGGCGAGCCGTGTCGGATGAACGATGGCGCCAAGTTTTACGCCAAGCGTTGCCGCGGCAGTTTTTAGTGCAGCTTCGATTCCAGCGGCCTCGAATTTTTCAAGCGAACTCAAGTTGTCGCGAACTGCTTTAAGTCGCGGCTGATTTTCAGGAGTGAAATGCTTCGCTGCGCTCTTCGGATCGTACTCAAAATCCTCAGTGAAGTAGAATCCGCAATAAGCCGGCAGCTCGTCGAACGTGTTAATCTTCCCTTTGCAGGTTTGCAGCGCGGCGTGGACGTATTGCTCCGGATATTCATCCACCTTCACACTGCTCGATCTCAGCCGCGCGACGGCTAATTCGTAAAATTTCTCCTCGCTGAGCTCGCGTGCGTATTCCCCGTTTAGCCAGTGTAGTTTGTCGGGATCGAACGTAGCCGAGCTGCGTCCAATATTCTTTACGTCAAAAATTCGTACGATCTCGTCGATGTCCAATTTCTCTCGATTGTCCTTGGGAGACCAACCGAGCAGGCAGAGATAATTGCGGACGGCTGCGGGAAGAAACCCGCGCTGGATGTAATATTCGACCCGCGCGCCTGCGTCGCGTTTACTCATCTTTGTCCCATCTCGATTAAGAATGAGGGGAATGTGGGCGTAATGAGGTGGCGTTTCGCCTAACGCGCGAATAAGCTCGATGTGTTTCGGCGTATTGGAGAGATGATCTTCACCTCGGATCACATGCGACATTTTCATTTCGAGATCGTCGACCACGTTGACGAAGTGAAAAATCCATGAGCCATCAGGACGCCGGATCGTCATGTCAGGATGCGTGGCGGGATTGGTGAGATCGAAATCGATTCTGCCGCACACGATGTCGTCGACGATGACGTGCTCGCGCGGGGAACGGAATCGTAAGGCGCCCTGGTCTTCGAAAATGTGACCCGCTTCCTGAAGTCTTTTCAGGTAACGTTCGTAAAGCTCTGTACGTTCACTTTGCAAATACGGCCCGAAGTCGCCGCCGGCATGCGGGCCTTCGTCCCAATTCAAACCGAGCCATTCCAATCCTTCGTAGATGGCGGCCATGGCTTCCTCGGTGTTGCGCTTCACATCGGTGTCTTCGATCCGCAGCACAAATTTCCCGCCGTGATGCCGCGCGAAGAGCCAGTTGAAAAGGGCAGTGCGCGCTCCGCCGATGTGCAAGTAGCCAGTAGGCGAGGGAGCAAAGCGAACGCGGACGTCAGACATTGGAGTGATGGAGTAGCGGAGTAATGGAGTAATGCATTTTTTTCCCCGTTCTGCCAGCCATCACCACAGCACTCCAATACTCCATTACTCCAAAAAAATCTTCCCGGCACGACGCCGCGCGTGTCGATTTTTTGGGAGATTCACTTTTGCGACTGGAGCGTCATGATCGACTAACGACCGAACGCGCTCGATGGCGTCGAATCCAACGCCTGAAATGTTTTGCCCACGCAACCATTTTAAGACCATGCGACGCTGAAGCGCGATTGGCAGCGCGCGAAGCTTTGCAACAGCGAGATCCGCATCTGTCGGTCCACCTAGCTCGCTCTCGATCCATTTCTCTTCATCAGCAGCAATCATTGCTGTTCGCCAAATGTTCTGGCGGATGTTGCGGCCAAGTATTTTCTCCAGGTACGGAATTACGCGATGCCGAATACGATTACGAAGGGAAGCGAGATTCTTATTCGTAACATCCTCGCGAAACCTTAACCGGTGCTCGCGGACGTAATCATCGATGTCTTTGCGCCAAACGCCGAGAAACGGCCGCACGATCGTTAGGTCGACGTCATCGATTCGTCGTGTAGAAATTTCCCGCATGGCTGAAAGACCGGCGCTGCCGGCACCACGAAACAAATTGATAAGGAAGGTTTCGACCAAATCGTCGGCGTGATGGGCGACGAAGATCGTTCTGCATTTTCGGCGGCGTGCAGTTTTGGCAAAGAATTCGTAGCGTGCTTCACGCGCCGCGGCTTCGATCGACATTTTTCGCTTCTTTGCCAGCGCGCGAATGTTTGCAGAGCCGAGTTCAAATTCAGCAGGGCCTGTCCTCTGAGGGCTAGCGCTTCGCTTGCCCAATGCGCGCGGCAGGCGAGGCGCCCGCGCTACAACTTTGTGATCGTGACAGTGGACCAAGTGCCTAACAAACCGCGCATCTGCATCGCTCGATCGTCCCCGCAATTGATGATTCAGATGGCAAACGATCAGCCGTTCGTAACCGAGGCTGACCAGCCAGTGCAACAGGGCGACGGAATCGCGGCCCCCAGAAACGCCGATTAGGTAGCGCGCGTCTGGGGGAAAATCGCGGGTGAAAGTCGGCTTCAACTCAAGCGAAAGCACGGTGAAAAAGTAGCGCATGCGTCCCGCTTGCGAACTAAAAAGCACGCAAGGCAGAGGCTCGCGCTACTTTTTTTGAATCCAATTCACGAGACCAGGGCATCCAACTTTCAAAACCAACAATCAACAATCAACAGACAAAGCGGGAAGTCCGCGGCGTCTTAGAATTATGAAGAACGAACAGACATTATACGGAATTCTGGCTGGCTCAGAGGAGAACGGGCGGAGTGCAATGGAAACTGCGGTATACGCTACCTGCATTTTGAGCGTAGTGGCTGCGATCTTCCAATTCGTGGGGCAACGAATCCCGGATCCATTCGCCGGGTTCGACCCGGCAGCGCAACCCGCTCCAGTTGTCTCACACACCGCGCAACCGGCATGGGTGACGAAATCCTGAGGACCCGTTGCGAGATGCGAAGGATACCAAGGGCGTTCCGCTAGTCCGGGTTCCGAAACTCTCGGGATAGCAGGGCGTCCTTAGCGCGATTCAGATCGGAGTGGGTGCGATACCCGGACCTTCCTATTTCCCACCTAAGGAAAACGCTTTTGAGGTCGGATTTGACAATGAATGAACGTTCATTCATCTTCCCAGCCTATGTCGCAGCCCCAAACAGATTCAATTCCAGATCGGCGTTCCCAGATCCTGGATGCAGCCCTTATTTGCTTCGCCAAGCGTGGCTTTCACCAGACCAGCATGCATGATATCAGCGCTGAGGCAGGGATCAGCGTCGGATTAATCTATCGTTATTTCGAGAACAAAGAGGCGGTTATTTCCGCAATGGCCGACCATCACAAGAAGGAAATTTCCGAGGTGCTGCAACGCGCTAAACAGGCACCGACGCTGCTCGAGTCGCTGGAGATCCTGTTCACCGCTCATTGCTGTGAAGAGGCGACGCGCATGGTCTCGGCCTTCGTTGTCGACCTTTATGCAGAAGCGTCTCGAAATCCAAGCGTCGCCGATTTGGTTCGCGACGTTTTGGAAACCGCGATGGCCGGAGTTACCGAACTGATCAGCAAGTCTCCGGAAGCTCAAAATACGACGCGCGGCCTTTCGGCGATGGAAATGGCAGAATTAATTTTCGCAGTGGCACGCGGAATGTTGATGCTGGATGTGTTGCGGCCACAGGAAATGACCGCGAAAGAGCGACGGGAGCGACAATTGCAAGTGACGAGGAGATTGTGGAGCTTGCTGTTCAGCCCGGAGAGAGAACTTGCTTATGCATGATGTAGCCAGACCAGTTGCAAATCGACCGATGCAGGCTCCTGCGAAGAGGCGACGAAAAAGACCCATTATTCTCGCAATAGCTCTGCTCGTCGGGATCGTCGTTTTTGTTTTCGGCACCAAAGTCCTGCAGATCGGAAAGCTGGCGAGCATGCCGCGAACCATGCCAGCGACCACGGTCACAAGCGTATCGGTGAAAGAGGAAGATTGGGCTCCACGGCTCACAGCGGTTGGATCGGTCAACGCCGTCCAGGGTGCAGTCGTTTCCACGGAACTCGCTGGCGTGGTGAGCGAAATCAACTTCGAAAATGGCGCCGAGGCAAAGAAGGGCGAAGTGCTCATGAAGCTCGATGCGTCCCAAGAGGAGGCACTTCTGCGGTCTGCAGAAGCTGATGCGCAGCTGGCAAAGACAGATCTCGAACGGGCCCGCGATCTTGCCATCAAGAAGGTCGTCTCGGGCGCAGAGTTCGATTCGGCCCAATCAAAATTCACGAGAATGAATGCCGTCGTGGATCAAATGCGTTCCAGCATCGCGAAAAAATCAATTATCGCGCCATTCGACGGACAACTTGGTATTCGGCAGGTCAACGTTGGCCAGATGATCAACGCAGGTCAGCAGGTCGTCGGTCTTACGGCGCTCAATCCCGTGTACGTCGACTTTGCATTGCCTGAACAGTATCTCTCAAAGCTGGCGAAAGGTCTGGAGGTGACTGTGCTTTCCGATGCATTTGTGGGGCGCGAATTCAAAGGGAAACTGACTGCAATTAACTCCATGGTGGATCCGGTCACGCGCAACGTTCCGTTGCAGGCGACTTTGGAGAATCCCGATCACGCCTTGCATCCCGGCATGTTTGCAAAGGTAGAAGTGGCTTTGGCGGACACAAAAAAGACGATCGTGATTCCCGGATCGGCTGTGTCCTATGCCCCGTATGGCGACTCGGTTTTCGTGATCGAGAAACAGAAGGACGAGAAGACAGGGAAGGAATCAGAGGTGCTTCGCCAGCAGTTTGTGAGGATTGGAGAAGCGCGCGGTGATTTCGTTGCAGTGACGCAAGGATTAAAACCAGGGGCAACCGTCGTGAGCACAGGGGTCTTTAAGTTGCGCAACGGAATGGCTGTGACCGTGAACAACGATCTGGCGCCGAAACCACAGCTCAATCCGAAACCGGAAGATACGTAAGGCAAATCCGAAGCACGAATGTCGAAATCCGAAAGAGATCTGATTTGCGGTCATCCCGAGCGAAGTCGAGGGATCCCCGGGCACGGCGATTTAGTGATGTCGCGAGCGTTCTCGAGTACGCTTCGCCTGCAAATGACGAGGTAAAAAATGAAATCATCGTTCACCGATCTTTTCATTAAACGTCCAGTGCTGGCGATTGTGGTCAGCTTCGTGATTCTCATCGCGGGGCTGCAGGCGATGAAAACGCTGAACGTTCGGCAATATCCGCGCAGCGACATCGCGGCGATCACCGTCACTACTGTTTATGTTGGGGCTGATGCCGAGTTGGTGCGCGGGTTTATCACCACACCAATTGAACGAGCGATCGCAGCAGCGGACGGGATCGATTACATCCAATCACAAAGCACTCAGAGCCTGTCGACGATCACCGCGCGATTAAAGCTCAATTACGATGCAAACAAAGCGCTCTCGGATATCAGCTCGAGGGTGGACGCGATCCGGAACAATCTGCCGCCGGAATCGCAGATTCCAGTCATCGCCATTCAGTCCGCAGATTCGCAATTTGCCTCGGCGTACCTGAGTTTCACTTCGGACATTCTTCAGCCTAACGAGGTCACGGATTACCTGGTACGACTGGTCCAGCCGCGACTTACCGCCGTCGGCGGCGTACAAAAGGCGGATATCCTCGGCGGACGCACTTTCGCCATGCGCATCTGGATGAAACCAGACCGAATGGCTGCATTGAATATTAGTCCTTCGCAGGTTCGCGAAGCATTGACGAAAAACAACTTCCTTGCCGCCGTCGGTAACACCAAGGGCTCGCTTCTGCAGGTAAACCTGACGGCGAACACGGACCTGCACACAGCCGACCAGTTTAAACAGCTCGTGGTTCGCCAGGACAAGAACACGCTCGTTAGGCTGGGCGACATTGCCGACGTGGTGCTCGGCGCGGAAGACTATAACACCGAAGTTCGGTTCTCCGGACAGAAGGCCGTTTTCATGGGCATCTGGGTGTTGCCAAACGCCAACTCGCTCGATGTCATCAAACGCGTTCGCGTTGAGCTTGACCAAATCAAGAAGGAGTTGCCGACCGGGATGAAAGCGGAAATGGCGTATGACGCCACCGCTTACATTAACGACGCAATTCACGAAGTCGTGAAAACGCTGGTCGACACGCTGCTCATCGTGATGGTGGTGATCTTTTTGTTCCTCGGTTCGTTCCGATCCGTCATCGTCCCGATTGTCGCGATTCCAATCTCGCTGATCGGAGCGTTGTTTTTGATGCAGGTGTTCGGGTTCAGTCTGAACCTGCTGACTCTTCTTGCCATCGTGCTTTCTGTCGGATTGGTCGTTGATGATGCGATTGTGGTCGTCGAAAATATCGAACGCCACATTGCAGAGGGACAATCGCGCATGCAGGCGGCGATACTCGGCGCGCGCGAGCTGATTGGTCCAATTATCGCGATGACAATCACGCTGGCGGCCGTTTACACACCGATCGCCTTGCAGGGCGGACTCACCGGCGCCTTGTTCCGCGAATTCGCGCTCACCCTAACCGGTGCGGTTTTTATTTCGGGTGTCGTCGCGCTAGTTCTTTCACCGATGATGTCGGCCTATCTGTTGCCGCCTCATCATATCGAGCACGGTTTCAAAGGCTGGGTTGATCGCACATTTGATCGTCTTCGCGATTGGTACGGGAACCGCCTGGATCGCACCTTGCAGGCGCGTCCTGCCGTCTACATCGTTTGGGCTGGGATTTCGGTGCTGGCGGGTTTGATGTTCCTGGCGATTCCGAAGGTGGCGACGAAGGAACTCGCGCCGAAGGAAGATCAGGGCGTGATCTTCGGCGTCATTACTGCGCCGGCTAATGCGACCATCGATGACACGATTCGATACGCCGACGCCGCCGGGAAAGTCTTCCACGATATTCCCGACACGCGGTTCACGTTTCAGATTACAAATCCAAGCAGCGGGTTCGGGGGAATGGTGTTGAAGCCATGGGGTGTGCGCAAAACGCCCACGAAAGACTATCTGCCCATCGTGCAGCAGAAATTGGCGGCCATCCCAGCGATCCAAATGTTTCCTATTATGCCTGAGGCGCTTCCCGGCTCGGACAATTTTCCGGTCAGCTTTATCATTGCGTCCACAGCAGACCAGCAGCGAATTCTTGAATTTGCGCAGGAGGTTTTTCAGAAAGCGATGAAGGCGCACGTATTCCAGTTCGGCGACATCGACACGAAGATCGACCAGCCTCAGGCGCGGATTGTTCTCAACCACGACAAAGTCTCTACCATGGGACTGGACATGCAGAAAATCGGCGCGGACCTCTCCGCAAGCATCGGCGGAAATTACGTCAACTGGTTCAACATGGAAGGTCTCAGCTACAAAGTGATTCCGCAGATCAAGCGTGTGGATCGGTTGAATCCCGAACAACTGAATCAAATCTACGTTAGCGGGCCTAACAACCAGTTGATCCCGCTGAGCACGATCGCGCACATTGAGCATACAACCGTCGCGCGGTCGCTTAATCGAATGCAGCAGCTGAATGCCGTCACCATCAGTGGCGTTCCCGCCGGTTCAGTCGACGCCACGCTCAAATTCCTGGAGGATGAGGCACACCGGGTCCTGCCGCCAGGTTATGTGATCGACTATACAGGTGGCTCACGTCAATTGAGACACGAAGGAAATACTTTTCTTGGAGTTTTTCTACTCGCTGTGCTCATGATTTTCCTTGTTCTCGCTGCACAATTTAACAGTTTTCGCGATCCTTTGATCATCCTGCTCGGGTCGGTTCCGCTCGCGCTATTCGGCGCGGCGGTGTTCATGTTTTTGAAGATGCCATTCGGCAAATTCTTTACGGACAGCTGGACTACCTCGTTCAACATTTATTCGCAGGTGGGCCTGGTGACACTGGTCGGTCTGGTTTCCAAGAATGGTATTCTCATTGTGCAGTTCGCGAACGAGCAACAGCGGAAAGGTCTGAAAAAACTCGCCGCAGTGGCAGAAGCTGCGCGAATTCGACTGCGGCCGATTTTGATGACGAGCGTTGCGACTGTTGCCGGTCACTTCCCGTTGACATTGGTAACCGGCGCCGGCGCCGCTGCGCGAAATTCAATCGGTCTTGTTCTGGTCGGCGGGATGACTATAGGGACCATCTTTACGCTGTTCATTGTTCCGTCGCTTTACATGCTGATCGCGAAGGAGCATCACGAAAAGTCCTTGATGGACATCGGTTGGGACGACACGCCGGAAGACGTCGATCTGACGCCTGAGATGGCTCCCGCCGGAGCATCGGACGGAAACGGCTGGAAGAAATAATTTAGACAAATCAAAAGCCTCGGTGAGTTTCCTCACCGAGGCTTTGTTGTTTGCAGCCCCGAAAGCCTTCGGGGCTGGCTATCCCAAAAATCCAGCCAGACCCTCGCGGTTGAACATCCGCGCTATGGCGGCGGTCTTTTAGCGGCTTTCTCTGAAACTGCCTTCCCTAAAGCTGCCACGAAATTCAGCCAGCTCGGTCGAGTTGCTGATTTTTGTGACGAACCACGGCTCCGGTCCGGAAGCAGTTTGGAGTTGCTCCAGGATGGGCTTTCCAATCGGCGT